>CALZIH010000006.1 GCA_945787305.1 uncultured Desulfobulbaceae bacterium
CCCAGCAAGATGATCTGAACCGATCCTAAATTCGGTCCGATACGCCCCATGGTGTTGCTCAGGGTCTGACCGACCAGGGAAAGTCGCTTTTTAATCATGGGCTCACTGCTTTTCGTCGGTATTCGCTCCGCCACCCGGACAAAGGCCTCTTCAATATGTTGCAGCGCCTCCTCAGTTACCCTAGGTGGAGTGCCCTCTGGAAACTCCACAGTCGAGGTGATAACAAATCCGTCAATCTTCGGAAAGACCTGAAACTTGACCAGCCCGCCTTTGACCAGTCCCAAGGTCAACAGCAACACACTTATGGCTATGGCAAGGGATACGTAGCGCCAACTTAACACCCGATCAAGAAATCGCATATAGGGGCCATGGATAAAACGTTCAAGTCCCTGCTGCATAAACTGCTGGAAACCATTGATCCATTGCCCCAGCCTCCAGCTGGACTGTTTAGGCTTATTCAAATCAGGCAGGTGGCTGAGATGGGCTGGTAAGAGAAAAAGGCATTCAATGAGTGAGATCAGCAGACAGGAGATGACCACGGTAGGGAGAATGGCAATGAACTTGCCCATTATGCCACCTACATAGGCAAGAGGTATAAAGGCGACCACCGAGGTGACAACAGCGGCAATTACCGGCAGACCAACCTCGGCAACGCCATCTACGGCTGCCGTCAGGGGTGGTTTGCCCAGGCGACGATGGACATATATGGATTCGCCTACGACAATGGCATCGTCAACCACCACCCCAAGGACCATAATGAAGCCGAATAAAGAAACCATATTGATGGTCTCACCCAAAGCCCAGAGGATAAACAAGGCCCCGGCCAGTGAAATCGGGATTCCAAGTCCGCCCCAGAACGACAGACGCAGGTCAAGAAAAAGCCAGAGCAGAAAAAATACCAGGGACATACCAAGGATACCGTTACGACTTAGCAGTTGAATACGCGCCCGCAATGCCTCCGTGTTGTCATAGAAATCCGTCAATGAAGCACCTGGCGGTAGTTGCAATTGTTTCTGCTCCAGATAACCGCTCACCTGATTTGATATTTTCAGGGCGTCCTCATCTGTTGTTTTAAACACCATGACAAAGACCGCCGGAACACCGTTAATCAGTGCAGTTATAGGATCTTCGGTGAAGCCATCTCTAATTGTAGCAATGCGGCCCAATGGAATTAATTCGCCATTAGGGCCTGCCCGGACAATAATTTTCGCCAATTCTGCCCCGGTATATTTACGACCTATCGTTCGTACCCGTATCTCCTCACCGCTGGTGCGGATGGTTCCGCCATGGAGATTCAGGCTGGAATTGCGCACAGCCTTGGCCACTTGCGAAAAATCAAGCCCATACTCCTGCAACCGCTCTTCGGAGACCTCTATTGAGATTTCGTAATCTCGACTACCAAAAATTTCCACCTGGGAAATTCCATCCAAAAGCTTTACTTCATCTTTGACCTCATTGGCCCAGGTCTTCAACTGTTTCTCGCTCAGCTCACCGGACAAGGCCAGCATCATCACGGAATCACGAAGAAGCACTTCCGTTATAACTGGTTGTTCGGCATCAAGGGGTAGGGTGGAAATCGCATCGACCTTGGATTTTACCTGGTCAAGGACTTCACTGACATCATAACCGTCCTGAACCTCAATGGTGGCTGATGCCATATTTTCTGAAGATTTTGTGGTATACTGCTTGATTCCTTCCACCGTCTCCAGGGCATCTTCAATCTTCAGGCTAATCCCCTCTTCAACCTCCTCAGGGTCCGCTCCTGGATAGGCAACCTCAACAGAGATCATATCCAGAGAAAACTGGGGAAAACTTTCCCGCAGCATGGTTGTCACGGCAAGCCCTCCTGCCAAGAAAATCATCAACAGGACAATATTGGCAAAAACGGTGTTACCGGCAAAAGCAGCTAATAATCGTTTCATTGTCCGCGACCCTCCACAATTCGGACAAGTGAATTTTCCAGAGGGTTTTCCAAACGGGTGGTGATCACCGTGTCTCCCACCTCAAGACCATGGGCAATAACGGCCATATCTTCCTCCTCGCGTACAACCTTGACCTTTCTGGTCTGCAGGCGACCATCAATAACCACATACACCGTGCCGGTATAATTTATCGCTTGCCTGGGAACAACATAAACCTGTTGTAAGACACGCCCGGGGAAAGACACCCGGCAAAACATTCCGTCGACCAGCGGAAAGGCTGACGAACCCGAATGGTCGAGAGAAACAGCCACTAAAAGCATTCTGTTTTTCGAATCAAAACGGACCACTCTGTCGAGAAGACCTTTTCCCTTCACATCTTTGTTTTCACTCCAGCTGACGTCACAGGCCACCGATTCAGGAGAGGCAAACCACTTTGCATTGGTGTTATTCTGTCCCTCATCAAACCGAAGCCAGTTGGCGGCATCACGGCTGTCCAAGGGAACAATGATCTCCAGGTCCGAATCATCAACAAGGGTGATCATATTTCGGCCTGGGTTCACATACTCATCCTGTTCGACATCAACCGTAGACACCCGACCGGTAAAGGGAGCGCGCACAAGACAACGCGTAAGCTGTATTCTTGCCCGTTCCCTGTTCTGGCTAACCTGCTGCAGCTGGTTGGAAAGGGTATTGACTGCTGATTCCGCCTTCTCAACCGCACTCAGGCTGCCGACCTTATTCTGATGGTACAGGTTTTTTACCCGTTCAAACTCAGCTCTTGCTATTTCCAGATCACGGCGAAGTGTTTTCATCAACGACTCGGCGGTGGCAAAATCCAGTTGATAGTCCTCCTTGTCGATTTCAAAAAGCACTTCACCTTTTTGAACCACCCGACCCGCCAGGAGCTGATCACGCTTGAAGGTAATCCGACCACTGACTTCAGCGGACAGGACAACACTTGTTCGGGAAACAATATCACCATAGCCGTGAAGAGTTACCGGAAAATCAGCCGGCTGGACCGTTACCGCCTGAACCGGTAAAACCTGCTCTGTTGCCTGTTTTGCCGTCGGCGGCTTTTTCATCTTTTGCAAGACAATAAACCCTCCCACTCCCACAGTAAGGATGAGCAGACAGAGGGTTAATCGCAAGAGAGGCGCGGGGCCTGAGTTTTTCATATTCATTTGCTCTGCCCCTTTGTCTTCTGATCAAATTGACGTCGCAGAACCAGCTCTACCTGTTGCAGTACCTCGACCCATTTAGCAGCCGTTTCCTCCCCGACCTCTTCAACCAGGTGAACAAAGCTGGCCAGTAAGGTTTCTTCCATACGGCTGAAATGGAGTGCCTCCTCACTGCTCATCCGTATGAGTACCTTGCGACGATCTTCCGACGAGCGTTCTCGTATCAACAGGCCCCGCTCTACTAGACGTTCCACCATCACCGAGATCGATGGCGGCGAGACACCGAGTTGAGCGGCCAGTTCGACCCCCGTCGCCTTCCCCAGGGCCTGTACGGCCATCAATAAATTAAACTGAGCCAAGGACAGGTCGGAACAACCACATCCATTACCCTCGGTTTCGATATTGGCTAAACTGGAAAACATATGGCGGCGCAACAACTTACCGGTAGTAAAGATATATCGCGCCTGTTCTATGGTTCTTTGATCGGACAAAATTCCTCCCTACGGAATAAACTTTAAAATGATTAGACACTCTAATAATTATATTACCTAAACGTTGTCAAGTTTTTTTCTGAAGGATGTTAAGAAAAACAGGGGACCTGTCGAAAAGAAGAATAAGAAACACTCTTAATCGTTAACCAGGGAGGGTCAACGATGAAACCACAACAAGCCATTCACATCTTAATGCTCAGTCCCTGCTACTGGTTACTTAACCCGGCTGCCCGGAAAGAACTCATCCGTGAATTTTGTGCACATTTTGAAAAAGTTGACCGGGAATATGATCAACAGGTGAAAAAGATGGATACCCAGCCAACCCCCTGCTGAGTAGCCAGCATTGGACTATTGTTGAAATATAAAAATCCGCTCTGTTGTATTTTCTGCTGAGCTTAAACGTTTTTCCCAAGAGAGCGTCCGGCACATCGTGACCTTTTGTCGTGGTATCGGTCTAAATTCTAAGAAAAAACTCTTCACCACAGGGTCTACCATCAAGATAAATCGCCTCAAGATAGGACAATTTTCTTGGCAGCATTGCCGGTGTTGCCCGGGCGGCAATGAAATGAGCCGGTCTCTCCCTGGCAATTAATCCCATTGCATTGATACCGAGAAGTTTGGCACCATGGGATGTTGCACATTGTATTGCTTCCGGCAGAGAATACCCGGCCTTCAGAAAAAGTTTGAGTTCCTCAGCCACCGATTCACCATGGAGAACACCTCTGCAGCCGGCATCTGTACCCAGAGCAACAGTTACCCCGTATTCCCTTGCCAAGGCGATCTGTTCCAGCTGGTGCTGCAGGTTCTTCCTGGCAACATCTTTATCTACAAATGGATGATCGTCGGTGTCTGCGCTTTCAGCAAGCCCTTTCATGGTAACGGCAGTCGGCACCCAGAGTGTCTGTGTGTCGGCCATCAGCTTGAGATTATCCCTGCCCATGAAAAATCCATGCTCAACGGAATGACACCCCGCCTCCAGAGCCAACTTCACCGGAAGCCTGCCGTTGGCATGAACCATTACCTTTTTTCCTCTTTTCGCTGCTTGACGAACCAATTCTTTTAACTGATCAAGATTAAATTGAGGAGTCGTCTCCCTGCCAAACGAATGCAAACTGTTCACTCCGGAATTGACCAGTTTGACATGATCGACGGCTTCCTTTTCTCGAGCAAAAGCAGTTGCCACTGTTTCATTTTCCTCCGGAAACCGGCCAATCAACGCGCCGTAACGTTCCTTACGGTACCACGCCCTTCCCGCTGTTTTCACAATGACAGGATCCAACCCCTTGCCAAAAGACTCGTTTTGGTAACGCAGGACATGCCCTTGTCGATCTCCCCCATCCCGTACAGCAAGAACACCATGACTGAAATGGTGGTGCAGGTGCTCTGTAATGCGGGGTTGAATTTCCTTAAAGCTCGCGCTCAGTTGCTGTCTTCTGACCTGTGGGTCAGCGGAGCCGGACATGCAAAGGTGTACATGGCCATCGATCAAGGGGGGCAGGAGGGTACAGTGGGAAAGGTCTGTTACTCCCTCAGGGTCAGAAATGGTGCATTCCTCAAAGCTGACAATATCCTTAAACATACCGTCTTCGATGGTCAGCAGCATGTTTTTTTGTACCGGACCGCCATTGCCGTCGAGGAGCCACCCGGCTTTGATGTGGTGGATTCTATGCATACCGTTTTAACCCTGTAGCGGTGGAGGCTCTTTCGAGAGTTGATGCATAATGCTCAAGGAAGTCAATATACAGGTTTCGTCCTATCTCAGGTAGCGACGTCTTCCGATAAGCTGCAACAAAATGATATGAATGAATTGTTGCCACATACTGGTTGCATGTCAACCAGGGGATGGCCTTTGAACGAGGACACGATTTGGGCATCACCGGCTCGTGCGGTTGTTAAGAATATCCTGCTTACTCTTGTCCTGTAGAAACTTCTTGAAAAACTATAGGGCTGCCTGGCGTATCAGCGAAAATCTTCTATAAACTGCTCGGCATAGGCGAAGGCTTGAGAAACCATGTCTTCCATTAATGGCTGATCGATATTGTAGTTGTGCTGTGCCGACTCAATCAGTGCATCCATACCGTCGTTATCTTCAAAATACTTTACGAGAGAAACAAGCTGCACGGCCGGTTCAGCCTGGGCATCTGCAGTATGGACATGATGTGTGGCAATGGAGTTGACTATATAGTCGGGCAGCTCCCAGGCTTCGGCCATCAGGGCTCCAATGCCGGCATGATCATAACCAAATTGATCCGCTTCCAATGCAGTCAATTGACACTCCTCATCTTCATGCCATCGCTTGATCAGCCCCCCATAGCTGTCCTGGTGAATGCCATCCAAAACAGGGATAGCCATATCCTGCAACAATCCAACAGTAAAGCATTCCGCCTGGGTGGCTGCATGGAGATGTTGGGCAAGCATTCTGGCAAGACAGGCCCGGCGTGCAGCAGTTGCCCAAAACAACGCTCTGTTCATACACTGCATCGATGTCGGCAGGCTGTCTGAAACGCCAAAGCTCAGAACCACAGCCTCAAGCCGGGAACGGCCCATTAGGGTGATGGCGTGTTGCAGGCTGCGGGCCTTGGTTGTCAAACCGAAGCCCGCCGAGTTGACTAAACGCAGAATTTTAACGGTCATACCCGGATCCAGTTCAATGAGCGGAACAATTTCCGCCATCGACGATTCCGGATCCCGCAACTTACTGAGGACATTGATCACCGCAGCTGAAAAGCTCGGCAGTTCGTAGCCGCCAAGAAATGTCTCCAGTTCTTTTAAGGGATCTTTTTTTCCGCGCTTAAAAAAATTAAACATATATTTTTCACCGCAACAGGTTCGCAGTTGAGGGAATCACCCCTTCTGAATCCTTCCGCCAATGATACTGCCGAATTCGTCTTATTCTCCTCTTCTGGCCATCTTGTTGGCAAAAATTGACAACAGGCCCCCAAGCATCACATAGCCGATCGTCACCTCCAGCAAGGTCACAAATCGTGCCATTGGTGTAATCGGCACAATATCACCATAACCCAAAGTAGAAAGGGTAACCAAGCTGTAATAAATGGGTGCGATCCAATCCGGGTGGGCACCATAATCGATACCAACCAGTGTATACAGCCAGGCAAACACCATGGACAAAGCAGCAATACAGAAACACCAACGCAACGGACTGCGACCGCAATCACTGCTGATTAACCAGATCCAATAGGCAATTTTAGTGTAAGTATTAATATTTTTAAATTCAAACAAATAATTCTCATCGACTATGAATCGACGCAACCGGTAGGCACCGGAAAAATTAATGTCTCGAATATCGACACCGATCCATTCCGCTTTTTCAAAGTTTATGACGCTTCGTAATCTCGCTTCCCGCAGATCGGCATTGTTGAAAATGGACTTCTCAAGGTTACTTAATGATAAATTAATTCCATTTAAATCGGCACCGGTAAAATCAGCCTCGACAACTTCAGCCTCTCGCATGCGAGCCCCACGAAGGTTGGCACAGCGAAAATCAGCTTTTTCAAGATTTGCCTTTGTCAAGGTTGCATTTTCCAGGTTGCAGCTGAAAAGACGAGCATCTCGAAGGATGGCCATACCAAGACCAACTTCGGCAGCGCTTGCCTCTTCCAGATTGGCGCCGGTAAGATCAGAACCAGTTAAATCAGCTTTTTCAAGTCTGGTACCGATGAGGACGGTTTTGACAAGTCGGCCTTTAAAAAGTCGAGCCCCGGTTAGGTCGGCGCCGGACAACTCAGCTTCCGAAAAATCCGCCCCGGACAGTTCCAGTCCGCTCAAATCTTCTCCCGCCAAAGAAACTCCATGAAAATTGAGCTGATGGGGAGGTACTTTCTCTCCATTTCGCAATTTCTTGATAATCTCAAGCGCATCCTGGCGGCTTATTTCTGTTTGCGATTGCTTGAGATCAGTCATTGGCTACCTGCTGTATTCATACCTCATTGATGGTAACGGCTCTACATGTCGTACAGAAACAGACAAAACAGGGAACGATTGGACTTTGAAAACTGGCTAGTACTGCGCGATCAAAACTTTATAACCTTAATAAAATACTATCAAATTTATCTTGGTCGTACAAGGTTAACGCGCCGAAAAGCAATTAACCGACATCAATTGAAAACAAAACACCCTCAATAACGACGCAATCTGCGCATGTACCTTTTCAGCGACACGTGTGACGTCAAACACCACGCCATGGCTAATAACTTGAAATTATATCATTAATAAACAGGTGCCACTTTAAAATAGGTAAGCATACCTATTGCAAACTAGGTAAATATACCTATTGGATTATACGTAGTTTTAACAGTTGCATAAAATATCTAGATTATACATACAGAAAACTGGTCGTTTTTTCGAATTCAAAAGGGAGGAAAAAATGAAAACAATTTTTACATCATTGGTGATTGGATGCGCAATTTGTGTCTTAGTGAACAATCAGGCCACAGCGGCTTCCAGCGCTCCTGCTGTTGAGGAAGACATGGCTGAAGGCATAACCCTGGCAGTGCAACAGGAAAAAAAGAATTATGCTTACGACAACTCCATTGCCAGCCCCGAGCAAAACATGTCAGAATTTGTGGTCGATTCGCAGGTTGAGCAGAAGGAAAAGAAGATAGACTACGAATGTGATCCATCTGTGCCCTCTGCAGAGGACCTGATGACTGAAGGAATCTGCTATGAAGAGGACGAGCCATTAGTTGCGACAAGATAATTTAAAATATTACAGTCTGTTATTACTCAAGCAGGGGTATGCCACCCCTGCTTGAATGTCTATTGACATAGTACCCGCAACACTACCTGCCATAGGTTACCGTCACCGTTGCCTGCCCTGTTGATATTTCCTGAGAAAAAAACCAACCATCAACGCGGAAACATTTTCATCAAGAGGAAAATCGACGACAACCAGGGACAGACTGCTGTGTAAAAAGGCGGAATTAATTTTCCAGGAAGTGGAAAAGCTTATCCAACTTGGGGAGAGTCTTCTCCATCAACCAGCGGGCATTATCCGAATTGGTTTCAATCGAAATACGGAATTTCTTCGAATCAGCCCCCTGTATCAATGGCTTCACAGCCGGTATCCGCACCTTGAAATCATTTTGAACCGCTCTATTTCAGGCACTATCCTCAAACTGATCACAACAAATGAACTCGACTGCGGGCTACCTTTAAAAATTGTATTTTCGTCCGACCTCCCGGAGTCTCACCAGTTTTACCTGATCTCGAACGAAAATCCTCATTTTCAAGGCTCCCCAATATAAGAAAGATTCTACACCTCCGTATTCATTACATGAGATGCTAAAGGGTGGAAAATAATGCAGCATCCCCTTTTCTTCCCTTGTTTTCATCCTCTGGGGAACTATAGTAATAGATACTCATTATCTATAAGCAAATCCAATCAAACAGGACATACAATATGCCAAGAGACCTGCCTGTCGGCAACGGATCACTGTTAGTCAATGTTGACCATACCTGCCAAGTTCGCGATATTTTCTGGCCGCATGTGGGCCAGGAAAACCATACCAGTGGTCGAGTCTGCAGGATTGGCGTCTGGGTTGATAGTCGATTCAGCTGGTTGGACAGTGATGCATGGCAGCGTACCCTCTCCTATAGCAAAGACTCCCTAGTTACCAATTCCACCCTGGAAAACAAAGAAATTCTGCTCCGTCTCCAACTTCGTGACGGTGTCGATTTCCATGAAAATCTCCTGATACGCCAGGTCACCGTTGAAAATCTCGACGACCGCGAACGGGAAGTACGTCTCTTTTTCTGCCACGACCTCTCTATTTCCGGAACCACAGTAGGTGATTCAGCGTACTACGATCCAAAAACAAGCTCCCTGTTTCACTATAAGGGAAAACGCTGGTTCATGATCAGCCTGTTTCAAGGGCGTCCCGACAACTGGCATTCTGGCCTTGCTCAATGGGCAATCGGAGTGCTAGGGATTAACGGCCTTGAAGGTGCCTGGCGAGATGCAGAAGACGGCGTCTTATCCGGCAATCCTGTCGCCCAGGGTAGAATTGATTCCGTGGTCGCACTTCACCTGCAGATCCAGGCCAAGAACCAAGCCAGTGGCTGGTTGACGCTGGCGGCTGGTAAGGATTATGCGGCAGTAACCCGAATCCACAAGGCTCTCCTTAACAAGGGACCACAGACCTATTTGGAACGGACAGCAGCCTATTGGCAACTGTGGGCCAATAAAGAGGATGAGGCTTTTGATGCGCTGCCTGACCACCTTGTTACCCTGTACCGCCGTAGCCTGCTCATCCTGCGTACTCAGATCGATAACCACGGCGCAATCATTGCCGCCAACGACCATGATATTGCCCAGTTCAACCAGGATACCTATTCCTATATGTGGCCCCGAGATGGTGCATTAGTAGCCTCGACCTTGATTGATGCCGGATACTCCGAGTTAAGTCGAAATTTCTTTGATTTTTGTCATAAGGCTATTACCGAACAGGGCTTTCTTCTGCATAAATACACCCCTGATGGGTCACTTGCCTCTTCCTGGCATGCCTGGTACCTTGGCGGAGAAAAACAACTGCCCATCCAGGAAGACGAAACAGCCCTGGTGCTCTGGGCTCTTTGGTGTCATTTTGATCGTTTTCGCGATATTGAATTTGTCAAATGCCATTACCGCGGCCTGGTTATCCGGGCAGCTGAATGGATATGCTCTTATATTGATGAAGACACCGGGCTTCCCTTGCCCTCCTGGGACCTCTGGGAAGAACGGTATGGAATCCACAGTTGGACCGTGGCAGCTGTTTGGGCCGGCCTTCAGGCAGCAGCCAACTTTACCGAGGCCTTTGGCGAAAATAATCTTTCTCTTCGCTACCGTCGGGTTGCTGCGACCATGCGAGCGGCAGCTCTTCAACATCTTTATAGCCAAGAGGAGGGTCGATTTGTTCGTTCACTCATGCTACAGGACAGTGACTTAATCAAAGATCCGGTCATGGATGCCTCACTGATCGGCCTCTGGTCCTTTGGTCTCTTTCCTGCAGACGACCCAAAGATCGTCGAAACCATGGAAGCCATGCGTCTCAAGCTTTGGGTTCGCAGTAACGTCGGCGGGATGGCGCGTTACGAAAACGACTACTACCACCAGGTTAGCAGCGATACAGAGACGGTGCCCGGCAACCCCTGGTTTATCTGTACATTATGGATGGCCCAATGGTTCATTGCAGCAGCATCACAGTTGGAAGAGCTCAATCCGGCTCTGGAGCTCCTTGATTGGGCTGCCGACCACACCCTGGAATCAGGAGTCATGGCAGAACAGGTCCACCCCCATACCAATGAACCCCTATCTGTCAGCCCCTTAACATGGAGCCACGCGACCTATGTCTCCGCTATCTTGCAATATAATCAAAAGCACCGTACACTGACAGCCAATGAAGACTAATACCCTTTTGCTAGCCGGCGATATCGGCGGTACAAAAACAACCCTGGCCCTCTATACTGTAAACAGCCGGCCAGGCCCGCCTCTTCGCGAACACACATTTTCCTCAAGACGTACTACAGGGCTCAACGAGCTGATAACGACTTTTCTTGAGCAGGGAAAAGAACGACCAACTTTCGGCTGTTTCGGGGTAGCAGGCCCAATCCAAAACGACCGGGTTCAAATGACCAACCTGGATTGGTTAATAGATGCTCGACAACTTGAACAATCATGTGGTCTTGCCAAGGTCTTTCTCATTAATGACCTTGTGGCCACGGCCGTAGGTGCGCTAAACCTCCCTGCAGGTGAACTTTCCACCATGAATGTTGGTCGGCCGCAGCCCTTGGGTGCCATCGGTGTAATTGCCCCGGGAACAGGGCTTGGCGAGGCCTTTATCCTCAGGGCGAAAGAGTTTTATCTGACCGGTGCTTCGGAAGGGGGCCATGCCGGCTTTGCTCCCCGTAATCATCAGCAGGTGGCATTACTTGACTTTCTACTTCAGCAAGAAGAGCATATTTCGGTGGAAAAGGTTTGCTCGGGTTTAGGGTTGCCAAGACTCTATGATTTCCTCGCAACTCAAAATCATCGGCCCGAAGATCTTCACAAGAAAGTCGCAGCTGCTAGCGACCGGACACCGATACTTGTCAACGCCGGACTGGAAGCCCTTGCATCAGGGGATACGAACCATATCTGTGTACAGACCCTGCAGCTCTTTATCGATATCCTGGCAGCGGAGGCGGCCAATCTCGCCCTTAAGGTACTTGCCACGGGCGCAATTTATATTGGCGGCGGAATCCCGCCAAGAATTCGACCTTTTTTCAAGCCCAAACACTTCATGGATATTTTTTCCCACGGGGTCTATCACGAAATGCTTGCTGATATTCCGGTCCATATCATCCTCAACCCAAAAACCGCATTGATCGGCGCGGCATCTTATGGCATGAACCAAATTAACACTCTAATGGAGGATATGTGATGCAACAAGCTGACATCGGTTTAATCGGCCTTGCCGTCATGGGCCAGAACCTGGTCCTGAACATGAATGATCACGGCTACACGGTAGCGGTTTATAACCGTACCACTGCCAAGGTTGATGATTTCATGGCCGGTCCTGCCCAAGGGACAGAAATCATCCCCACCTATTCAATCAGCCAGCTGGTCACTTCTCTGAAAAAACCGCGTCGAATTATGATGATGGTCAAAGCCGGGGAAGTCGTCGATGCCTTTATTGAACAGCTTCTTCCCCATCTCGAGCCCGGTGACATAATCATAGATGGCGGCAACTCGTTGTATACGGATAGCGAACGTCGTATGCAAATGCTGACCAAAAAAAATGTTCTTTTTATCGGTACAGGTATTTCCGGTGGAGAAGAAGGGGCACGCAAAGGACCGTCCATCATGCCCGGTGGCAACCCGGAGGCCTGGCCCCATGTACGGGACATTTTCCAGGCCATTGCCGCCAAGGTCGACGGGGTGCCGTGCTGCGACTGGGTTGGAGAAGGAGGTGCCGGCCATTTTGTCAAAATGGTGCACAACGGAATTGAGTACGGTGACATGCAGCTTATCTGCGAAGCCTACGATTTTATGTCCCGAGGACTGGCACTGGATGAGGAACAAATTGCAGGTATATTCAGCGATTGGAATGACGGTCTCCTCAACTCATACCTGATTGAAATCTCCGCTCATATTTTCGCCACCAAAGATGTGGACGGCACACCCCTTATCCGGAAAATTCTTGATAGCGCAGGCCAGAAGGGGACCGGCAAATGGACAGGAATCAATGCCTTGGAACTCGGCATCCCGTTAACCCTTATCGCAGAGGCGGTCTTTGCCCGCTGCCTCTCCGCCCTTAAAGAGGAAAGGGTTCGAGCCGCCGCCGTCCTATCAGGCCCCATACCCCAGATTCCCGTTGATCCGACCCCGCTCATTCAAAATATTCACGACGCACTGTATGGGGCAAAAATTATTTCCTACACCCAAGGGTACATGCTGATGCGTGAAGCTGCAAAAGAATACGGCTGGAATCTTCATTATGGCAGTATCGCCCTCATGTGGCGTGGCGGCTGCATTATCCGTAGCGTCTTTCTCGATAATATCAAACAGGCATTTGCTGTAAATCCAGAGCTGGACAACCTGCTTTTAGATGATTTTTTTCAGAAAGCCATTGAACAATCACAGGCCGGATGGCGGCAGGCAACGATTAAAGGCATTGAGCTCGGCATTCCCATGCCTGCAATTGCTGCCGGCCTGTCCTACTATGACGGCTACAGAAGTGCACGCTTGCCCGCAAACCTTCTGCAGGCCCAGCGGGACTACTTTGGTGCCCATACCTACGAACGGATAGACAAACCTCGGGGCGAATTTTTCCATACCGACTGGAGCGGCTCCGGTGGCAAGGTCTCGTCAAGTACGTATACGGTGTGACATGAAAGCAGGGACTGCGCAAAAAATTCTCCTTCTTGTTGCCATTGTCGCCCTTATCGCCCTGTTCAAGGTATTTAACCTGCAACAATTCCTCAACCTGGAATATCTCAAGGCCCAACAAGAAAATTTTACCGCCCTCTACCATGCCCGGCCCTTTTTAGTTCTGGGGGCCTATATGCTCGTCTATATAATCGTTACTGCGCTGTCTCTACCCGGTGCCGCCGTCATGACCCTTGCCGGCGGCGGCTTTTTCGGCCTGATTGCCGGCACAGTTGCTGTTTCCTTTGCCTCCACTATCGGCGCAACTCTGGCCTGCATCGTCTCCCGCTATCTACTGCGGGACTGGGTGCAGAATAAATTTGGCGATAAACTGATCAAAATCAACCAGGGTATGGAAAGGGAAGGTGGGTTTTATCTCTTTTCCCTTCGGCTGGTACCTATTTTTCCATTCTTTATTATCAACCTGGTTATGGGCTTGACCACCATACGTATGTCCACCTATTACTGGGTATCCCAGATCGGCATGCTTCCCGCCACAATTGTCTATGTCAATGCCGGTACCCAATTGGCTAAAATCGACAGCCTCGCGGGAATCCTTTCTCCAGCCCTGATTATATCCTTTGCCCTTCTCGGACTTTTTCCGGTCATCAGCAAAAAACTACTTGCTCTGTATACCAAAAAAACTCCACCAAGTGAGGACTAGGCATATGGCATCCTATGACTACGATATTGCAATCATTGGTGGCGGCGCCGCCGGTCTGACGGTTACTGCCGGAGCGGCCCAGCTCGGAGCCCGGACGCTACTCATCGAAAAAGAACCTGCCCTTGGCGGAGACTGTCTTCATTTCGGCTGCGTTCCCAGCAAAACCCTGATCAAGACCGCCCATATGTACCATCAAGTCGGTCAGACAAAAAAATTTGGCCTACCCGAAGTCACCATCGGACCCGTTGACTTCCGAGATGTTGCGGCCCGAATCCAGGAGGTTATCGCCAAAATTCAGATCCATGATTCCGTGGAACGATTTTGCAAACTCGGAGCCCAGGTTGCATTCGGCAGCCCTGAGTTCATAGATGAGTACACCATAAAACTAAATGGTTCAACCATTTCGGCAAAGCATTGGGTCATTGCTACCGGTTCTTCGCCTGCGCCCCCCAGGCTCGAAATGTTAAGTAAAATAAAATACATAACAAACAAAGAAATTTTCTCACTGGAGGACCTTCCCAAGTCGATGATTGTCCTCGGTGCCGGCCCTATTGCCATGGAGATGGCCCAGGCCTTTTGCCGGTTGGGCACAACGGTGCAGGTTATCCAGCGCTCTGGGCAGATCCTGTCAAAAGAAGATAAGGACATGGCCGATATCATCATGGACAACATGGAACAGGAAGGGGTACAATTTTCCCTCAACGCCACTGTAGTTGATGCCAGGGAAAACAATGGATTCAAGGAAATCACCATTGAGCAGGAGGGCCTGAGACAAGTACTGAAAGCCGACACAGTGCTGCTTGCCCAAGGACGTACGCCGAACACCGGTGAGCTTGGTCTGGACGCGATTGATCTTATCCATGATCGGCAGGGCATCAAGGTGGACAACAGGATGCGAACCAACCATAAACACATCTATGCTGCCGGTGACATCAACGGCGGTTTCCAGTTTACCCATGCGGCCGGCTATGAAGGCGGAATCGTGGTCAGTAATGCCATCTTCCACCTGCCCCGCAAGGCAGACTATACCTGGATGCCATGGTGTACGTACACAGACCCGGAGCTGGCTTCCATCGGCATAAATGAAAAAACTGCCCGCAAGAAAGGGGTTACGTATACGATATGGACGGAAGAATTCGCTGCCAATGACCGTGCTCTAACCGAAGGGACAGACAGTGGGAAAATAAAAATGCTGCTCAATGAAAAAGAAAAGGTTATTGGTGTACAAATTGCCGGGCCACGGGCAGGAGATCTTATCGGAGAATGGGCCGCCATTCTGGGAGGCGGGGTCAAGCTCTCTACCTTGGCTGGAATTGTTCACCCTTACCCTACTCTGGGAGAAATAAATAAACGGGTTGCAGGTAACATGCTTTCTTCTAAGATCTTTTCTGATACCGTTAAAAAAGGACTGAAGCTCTTTTTCCAACTCAAAGGACCGATTGATGCCCCTTGCAGTCAAATAAACGGGTAGGCGAAGGGGGGGCGTTTTGATAGAATATATCCGCGATGGTGTAAGAAATATGAATGTTCATATCAGTTATACCAGTTTTAAGACGCCAAGTTCTCGAAAGTCCATTAGTCCTTTTTTTCCCGTTTCTGGACATCCTGAATCGCTTGCATCAAGGAGAGTACTTTTGGTTTAACGGGTTTATCGATAAGGTCTGAGAATTCCTGCTCGGTTAGTTCCTGCCTTAAATATTCCTCAACCCTGAAGTATGGATACCAACAATG
Organism: uncultured Desulfobulbaceae bacterium; assembly: GCA_945787305.1. GTDB lineage: Bacteria > Desulfobacterota > Desulfobulbia > Desulfobulbales > Desulfobulbaceae > DRLX01. The sequence continues at coordinate 15,891 of CALZIH010000006.1, forward strand.
AAGGATTTTAAAACAGGGTCGTCCCATATTTTCCTGGCGACAGTAATCAAAATTGATTTCATGACCAAGCCGAGGACAACGAATTTGGACGCTCTGTTCAGGTGGTGTTGAAGGACGAGACATCTTAAGCCTGCACCTTGCCGGTTGCAAAAAGCTCAAACATCTTTTCAAAGACCACAGGAATGGCAGATGCTTGCGCACCGTCAGAACCGGCATAAGTTTTTGTCAACTCAAAAGCCCGTTCAAAGGCTTCAACGTAATCGGTTTCTTCGGGTGTCTGTAATACGTTAACCAGTTCCCTGGCTATCTGTTCATCCATTTCTGCCTCCAAAGGCAATATGTTCGTAACATTCCATAACCACAACACACAGCTTGTTGAATCATGTTTACACAACATTCCATGCAACGCAAGACAATACAAAACATCACCCCACTCCACCTGTTATTAGTTGTACTATTGACAATAGTATTGCCCCTTACTGCCTGTTCTTCACAGCCAATCGGCAACCCAGAGAACGGTGAACGTTGGTTCAGCCTGTACCGCTGCAATGGTTGCCATGGCGAAAACGGAACCGGAGGGCGGGCAGTTGAGATTGCGGGTCTTGAAATGCGTTATTCAGGCTTCCTGAGGAAATTACGTAACTCCCGTTCAAGTGTTATGCCATCCTTTCCAAGGGAAAGGCTATCCGATCAGGATGCCGCTGATATCTACCTCTGGCTCCGTAATAGTCCTGTAAACCAGCAACTAGGTTCCTGAGTAAAAATTACCCAACAACACATGGAAACCGGGTATTTTTTTTACACAGAATAAGATCAGCCTACCGATAGGTAATGTAACCGATAGTGCAAGCAATGAAATCTCCACACATTAAAAACCTGTTTTGTATCTGGCACGGTATTGGCAACATAAAAAACAAATGACAACGTCAGGCAACACAGGAAGACATTAATGCCTGCAGCAACAAGTTGACATTTTCTTCCTCCTTCCCCGGCAGGTTCCCCCTCCTTTTCCTGCCGGGGTTTTTTATTGCCACCTCAGCCAACCTTCTCGCAACAATCACCATGGCAACACAGAACACCCTGTAAACACATATAAAAACAAAACACCCCCGTGTTGAGCTTCAGGCGAACCACGGCTCAACGACTCCTCCAATTTGTGAACACATCAAACACGTTCTACCGTTTACATTGACATTCTTTTCTTGTCTGCCTTGACGAAATTCACTGGAGGTATAATTGTAACAGAGGTAATTTCAATTACGATTACAGGAACAACGGTAATTTCAATTACAATTTTGATTCAACACATAGTTTGGAGACCCATAATGAGCAAAAACTCAAACCCTATTCTGGTATCGGCGACGACTGCTCTTACTCTTTTCCTGGCTTTGTTTCTGGTCACAGCCAACGCTACCGCTGGCGAGGATGACAACATTGCCCTTCTTGACCGTTCAGCCAAGGCATTTGCGGCGGTTGTTAAACAAGCAGGACCAGCAGTGGTCCATGTGCGAGTAGAAAAATCCGTACGCCCTAAGAGGGGGCAACAGGGGCATGGGACCAACCCTTATGATTTTTTCAATGACCCTTTTTTTGAACGATTTTTCGGGCCCCAATTTAAACATCCGAAAGCGCCCCGTCAACAACCGCGCCAATTCAAGCAACAGGGCGCTGGTTCCGGCTTTATCATAAGTAGCAAAGGTCACATTCTGACCAATAATCACGTGGTGGCTGATGCCGATAAAATCACGGTTCGTCTGGATGATGAGCGTGAATTTGAGGCCGAGATCATCGGTACCGATCCCCAGTCCGATGTCGCGCTCATCAAGATCGACGGCAAAAAACTCCCTACCCTTCCGCTTGGCAACTCCGACAAACTGGAGGTCGGTGAGTGGGTTATTGCCATCGGCAGCCCCTTTGAACTCAACCAGACGGTGACCGTCGGTGTGGTCAGCGCCAAGGGTCGCAACCGCATGGGCATTAATGACTACGAAAATTTTATCCAGACCGATGCGGCCATCAATCCCGGCAACTCCGGTGGCCCACTGTTAAACATCCATGGAGAGGCCATTGGTATTAATACGGCGATATTCTCCCGTAGCGGCGGCTACATGGGCATCGGCTTCGCCATCCCTATCAATATGGCCAAAAACATCGAGAAACAGCTCAAGCAACACGGCAAGGTGACCCGTGGCTGGCTCGGCGTGATGATCCAGGACGTGGACAAAGACCTTGCTAAATCATTTGAACTGGAGTCAACCCAGGGAGTACTCATCTCCGGTGTTACCGAAGACTCACCCGCGAAACAAGCGGACCTTCTCCAGGGAGATGTTATCATTGCCCTTGACGGCAAGCCATTGTCGGACGTTGCACAGCTGCGAAACTCAATTGCCATGACCACTCCGGAGTCGAAGCTGACCCTGACAATCATCCGGGACGGCAAAGAACAAAAATTGCTGGTGACCATCGGCGAGCAGCCTTCGGATTTTGGTTCGGTAGCAAAAAGATCCGAAAAGTCGCCTCTGGGGGCAATGGGCCTTGCCCTGCAGGACCTGAGCCCTGAACTGGCCGAGCAGTTTGGCTATGAGCAAGGCCAGGGGGTTCTGATTGCCGATGTCGCCCCTGACAGTCCCGGTGGACGGGTCGGTCTTCAGGCTGGACAACTCATTGAGGAAGTCAACAAATCAAGAGTACGCAACCTCAAAGAACTCAATGAAGTCATTGCCAAATCGAAAAATCCTAACCAAGTTCTGTTACGGGTCCGGGCAGGTGACTACAGCCAATACATTGTCCTTCGAGCCGAGTAACCCTCACAACCTCCGGTATCCAACCGGATATCGGAGGCTCTTTTCTTGCTTATGTCCGATTCCTTAGATAACTTGATTCAGGCCATTCGCACCTTTGCCGATGACCGCAACTGGGAACAATTTCACAGTCCGAAAAACCTGGCCATGGCGCTTATTGTCGAGGCAGGTGAGCTGGTGGAACATTTTCAATGGCTCAGACAGGAGCAAAGCCGCAACCTTTTGCCAGAGACAAAAGAGGAAGTGGCCATGGAACTGGCGGATATACTCATTTATCTCTGCCGTTTAGGCGATCAACTGGATATTGATCTACTGGCAGCGGCAGAAAAAAAATTGCGCATCAATAACAAAAAATATCCGGCGGAACGAGCAATAGACAGCGCTGAAAAATATACAGCATGGAAGGACAAGCTGTGAATCCAGCTCGTCAGGCTGTTCATTTCTTTCGCCCCCATGAGAAAATCCAACGACTTGTCCCAATTACTGGTGGCAACGTCAACGATTCCTGGCAGGTTCTCCTCACCCCCGGAGAGCTCTTTATCCTCCAAAAACTCAGCCCGGCAGTCTTTCCTGACCCTCTGTTGGTCATGGTCAACCTGGAACGAGTGACAAACCATCTGCACCAGGAGTTACAAGTACAGGGCCACCTCTCTCTCAAGGTACCACAGCTTTTATACTCAGCTGCCGGTAGGACAAGTTATGAAGACCAGGCGGGCAACCATTGGCGGATGCTCACCTATATTGACAATTCCCGCTCCCTGACAACACTTGATTCACCGCTGCAGGCAGAGGAGATCGGACGGTTACTGGGATGCTTCCACACGCTGCTCACAACCCTTGATCCGACCACACTGCATGACCCCCTGCCGGGATTTCACGTCACTCCTGAATACCTTAAACAGTATGATACTGTTCGCAGATCATCGCAAGGCCATGCAAGGAACAAGGAAGAACATTGTGTTGCCTTGATTGAACATTTCCGCCCTCGGGCTGATATCCTTGAACGCCACCGTCAGAAGCTAAGCACAGGAATAATTCATGCCGACCCCAAGGTCGGTAATTTCCTGTTTACCAAAGACAGTAAAAAAACAATCAGCCTCATTGATCTCGATACGGTCATGCCAGGGCTGCTCATCCATGACCTCGGCGACTGCCTGCGATCGTGCTGCAACTCAGCCGGCGAAGAAATCAAAAACACCACCGAAGTTATCTTTGACACGGAGATGTTTGCTGCGGCCTTACGAGGTTACAGCAGCCAAGCGATGAATATGCTGAACACAAAGGACAGGGAACTGCTTATTGATGCCACCTGGCTGATCAGTTTTGAGCTGGGCCTTCGCTTTTTTACAGATCACCTCATGGGGAATCAATATTTCAAAACACAGCAACCCGGCCAGAACCTGCAACGAGCACTGATTCAGCTCTGCCTGGCCCAATCCATACTCAAACAGCGCAGCAAGCTTGATCTTTTACAGCAGCGGGTTATGATGACCAGTATCGTATAAATAAAGAGAATTACTCCATGCACCCCTATCTTGCGCAGTTTCTAACAATCGCCCTCGTCCACCTGGTGGCAGTGGCGAGCCCAGGCCCTGATTTTGCCATCATTGTCCGTCAATCCATCACCTACGGTCGCAAAACAGCCCTGTGGACAAGCCTGGGTGTGGGCAGCGGTATCCTTATCCATGTCGGTTATTCACTGCTTGGGATTGGTTTGATTGTGTCACAATCCATTGCCGTCTTCAGTATTATGAAGCTGGCCGGGGCTTTGTATCTCATCTACCTGGGCAGCAAAGCCTTGCGGGCAAAACCAATGAACAGAGCAGAGGTAACAGCAACGAAGAGAGATCACCTGCCAACGACTCTACAGGCCCTGCGTACAGGTTTTTTCACCAACGGCCTCAATCCGAAAGCAACCCTTTTCTTCCTTTCACTGTTTACAGTCGTTATTGACCCAGCCACCCCATTGATCATCCAGGCCGGATACGGGCTCTACATGGCCTTGGCAACTGCACTTTGGTTCTCCGGCTTATCTCTGCTTTTTGGTCACGCCACTGTCCGGCGTTCATTTCTTCTCATCGGGCATTGGTTTGACCGTTTGACCGGTGTCGTTCTCATCGGTCTGGGACTAAGGCTAGCCTTAACGAAACAATGATTTCGCCCGCTGCCAACTGATCTTATTCAAGCACCTCCTTGATCAGACCGCCGAGAGTGGCAATTCCTTCTTCAACAGGCTGGTCCCAATGGACACCACAATTCAAGCGGATACAGTGATTGTACTGACCAGATCCGGAGCAAACCGCTCCCGGTAAAATCGAAATTCCCTGTTCAGCCGCCCGAACCGCAAGCTGCAGGCTATCTACCTTATGGTTAAGCTGTACCCATAAAGCCAGCCCCCCCTTAGGAGATGACATCCTGGTATCCTCAGGGAAATGCCTGGCTACCGCTCTGCACATATTCCCCACCTGATTTTTCAAGGTATTTCGCATCCTACGCAGATGGCGTTCATAGGCGCCACTTTCCAAGAATTCGGCCAGGATCATTTGATTGAGCTTTGGACTGGAAATAACGGAATTAAATTTCAACCGTTTGACTTTTTCTTTAAATCGACCAGGGACCGTCCAACCGATACGTAAATCCGGCAACAAGGACTTTGAAAAGGAGGAACAGAACAAGACAAGGCCTTGTTCGTCATACTGTTTCAAGGTTGTCGGCCTGGTGTCACCGAAATAGAGCTCCCCATAAATATCATCTTCGATGATTGGAACCCCCTTATCATTCATATAACGAACGACTGCCCTTTTCTTTTCAGTAGCAACATCATGGCCCAGTGGATTGGGAAAATTTGAATTCAGCAAAGCGGCCCGGACGTTTTGTTCTTCAACCGCCCTGGTGAGCATATCGAAATCCAATCCTTGATCCGGATCAGCAGGAATTTCAACAACCCGCATGTTCAGATCTTCGATCAACTGAAGATAACAGACAAAGGTGGGTGATTCGACCAGTATGATATCACCGGGATTTGCAACCGCGCGCAGACAAAGGTTTATCGCATGCATACAACCGCTGGTAATAATAACTTCCTCACCGGAATAGACATCATAGGAGTCTCCGGCACGCCTTACTATCTGCCGCTGTAATGCAGGCAGCCCCGATGGAGCGCCATATCCAGTTCCACCTTCTCTATGGAGATAAACTGCAGAGACTTCCCTGGCTATTCGGCTGAGCTGCTTGACAGGGAGCATTTTTGCATCGGGAATCGCAGCTCCAAGCAGCAACATTTCCGGTTTATCAAAATGATCCTGTAAAACACCGGCTAACGCATTGACGGCGACCTTGACCGGCTTGAGTGAATAGTCTCCAGTGGTCGGCTTATGGAGGAGGTTACCAAGCAAGGGTCGCACGTAAAAACCCGACTTTTCCCTGGCCTCAACAAGCCCCCTGTTCTCCAGTTCAACATACGCCTGATACACCGTCGACATCGACAATCCGCGTTGCTCCCGCATACTGCGCAGAGAGGGCAGTTTCTCACCGGCCCGGTATTCTCCCCCTGAAACCTTAGCCTCCAGGTCATTTGCCAGCTTGATGTATTGAAACTCCATAACTCCTCCCAACAGCACAACTGTACCGTACGATTTTTCTACAACCTGCATCTGTACTGAAAATATCAGAAACGGTACTCTTCTGTAAAGAAAAACCTACTTCTACAAATGAAGCAATGAGGAAGAAGAATGATCAAATACAAGGAAATTATCGTATGGCTGTTGAGTGCACCCGACTCCAGTATTGATGAAAAACCTGGGTATTCTAGGTCAAACTCAAAAATGTACATTGAGACGCCATTACCATCCTGGACGAAAACACTCTTCTGGTATGTCGTAGCCATACTGCTTGGATTGTTTGCCAGCAAGCTGACTTAGTGAAAATCTGTACCCTTGTAAAAGAACAAACACCTTTTCCGATGTATGGTTGAAATATTTTACATGCCGGTATATAGAACCATCGTAACTTGAAGAACAATGGAACAATCAATGCTTCTTTCATTCTTCTGATCACTTAAATACATCATACGACGAGCAGGTTATGCACATATCCCAAGGAAAAACCGTTTCCATTCAGTATACCCTGACCCTGGATACCGGGGAGGTTATTGAATCAAACACGGAGGAAGAACCCTTGGTGTACAACCACGGTTCAGGAGAACTTATGTCGGGACTCGAAGAACACCTGGAGGGTATGAGCAAAGGAGAGGAACGGACTGGAAATCTTCCCCCGGAGAAGGGATATGGCCCACATAATCCAGAGGCACTTATTGAAATCCCCAGAGATCACTTACCGCCGGAGGCCTGGCAGGTGGGCGCACAGCTTCAGGCAGCCGGACCGAAAGGTGAACAGATTGACGGAACGGTTCTCGAGCTGAAAGAGAACATTGCTATCGTGGACTTCAATCACCCCCTCGCCGGCAAGAGTATCAAGTTTACCCTGCAGGTAGTGGATATCCGTTAATCCCGCTCAGCAACAATCCTTAAAAACAGTTGGCCGAGCATGTATTCACTCGGCCAGGATTCTTTTATTCCTTCAATCTGCTTGTTTTCGCGATACCAATAATGATGGACAAGTAAAAAGTCCAAAACGCCGTTTGCACTGCACGAAAATACAATGAGTTACAACCTTTCCGCCGTCGGTGGCGAGGCTTTTTACGACAGCGACAATAATCTTGTTTCTTTTTTTTTCGTTCTTTATTCTATTGCTCCAGGCAGTACCATTCAACAAAAAATTCATGATCAAACCTGTTTCTTAAAATCGACTATGCCTCCTGTTCGCTCACCATTCACCCGCCTTGCCTCCTCCAGCCAATGTTCTGCCCGCTGCGGAGAGGTTGCCACGTTACACGGGACCATCAAGACACCGGTTTTCATGCCGGTTGGAACCCTGGCAACAGTCAAGGCAGTAACTCCGGAAAACCTGGTAGACCTTGGGGCGCAGATTATTCTTGGCAACACCTATCACCTTTTTATCCGACCGGGCCATGAATTAATCAAAAAATTTGGCGGTCTGCACCGATTTATGCACTGGAACGGACCAATTCTCACCGATTCCGGAGGATTTCAAATCTTCAGTCTACAGGAACTGGCAAAGATTACTGAGCAGGGAGCGGAATTTCGTTCCCACCTCGACGGTGCACGCCTCTTTCTCGGCCCCGAAGATGCAGTCCATATTCAGGAGGCCTTGGGCTCCGATATTATGATGGTCCTGGACACCTGTATCCCCTATCCGGCCAACCGCGACGAAGCTGCCAAGGCAACGGACCTGACAGGACGCTGGGCTCGAAGAAGCAGAGAGGTACAATCAAAAACCGGCCAACTGCTGTTCGGAATCGTTCAAGGAGGGATGTATCCGGACTTGCGCAGACAGGCCGCCGAAGAACTGATCGACATCGGCTTTGACGGCTATGCCCTTGGCGGTCTGTCCGTTGGTGAACCCAAGGAACTAATGCAGGAAATGCTGGAAGCCACGGTCCCTCATCTCCCTGATGATTTCCCGGTCTATCTCATGGGAGTCGGCACGCCTGAAGATCTGGTAGAAGGGGTCTACCGGGGTGTCGATATGTTTGATTGCGTGATGCCTACCCGTAATGCCAGAAATGGAATGCTCTTTACTTCATCGGGTAGACTTGTTATAAAAAACAGTCGATATCGTGAGGATCAACGACCGGTGGATGAGCAATGTGATTGCTACACCTGCCGTAACTACTCACGGGCCTATTTACGGCATCTTTTTCAATGCCGTGAGATCCTGGCCTATCACCTGAACAGTATCCATAATCTGCATTATTACTGTTCACTGATGGCTGAGATGCGAAAGGCAATAACCGAAGATTGTTTTATGGACTTTCGCCAAGCTTTTTATAGTCAACGGGAACAATAAATAAATCGATGTTGGAAAAGGTCATCCTCCAAAACCGATAAACTATTTTACCTACTTAAACAGGGAGAAAATCAAATGACAGGAATTGCCTATGCACAGGATGCGGCATCAGCCGGTGCGGCTGGTGGCATCGCTTCCTTTGTACCCCTTATCCTCATCTTTGTTGTCTTCTATTTTCTGCTTATCCGACCCCAGCAGAAGAAGGCCAAAGAGCATCAGGCCTATCTCAGCAATCTTAAAAAAGGTGAAAAAGTCATCACCAGTGGCGGAATTCACGGCCGCATCACTGGACTGACAGACACCACGGTCACCCTGGAAATTGCTGAGAATGTCCGTATCAAGGTTACCCGAAGCTCTATCATGGGTTCGGAAGCAGCCATGGACAAACAGGCAGCTGCTCCGGCTAAAGGTGGCTGAGGGATAAGCGGTTGTTGATACCTTCATCGTGTATGAAGTTGATTCAGGCCGTATCCCCGCTGTGGGGATACGGCCTTTTTTGATTGCACCCCCGTCCCGGATAGTGGAAATCGCTGATTTTCAATGTCCACCGCCTCACCAGCCTTCAAAACGATGAACAGCCTGCTCCACAGTTCCCATGACGGCCAGCAACCTGTGGTGGTTGAAGAGGAGGATGGCAT
>CALZIH010000007.1 GCA_945787305.1 uncultured Desulfobulbaceae bacterium
ATATTATACACCCGCCAGGGGCAATAACTTGTGGCCGAATCGGGACTATCGCCGCTCCATTTGGGGTTGGGTTCCGGGAGATGGTCCATAAGCCTGAACACCCCTTCGACAATATCATCGATATAGGTAAAATCCCGTTCCATGTTGCCGTTGTTGAACACATCGATAGGGCGCCCTTCAAGAATGGCCTTGGTAAAAAGAAACAAGGCCATGTCAGGTCGCCCCCAGGGACCATAAACCGTAAAGAAACGCAGACCGGTGGTCTTGAGGCCAAAGAGATGGCTATAGGTGTGAGCCATCAGCTCGTTGGCTTTTTTTGAAGCAGCATACAGGGAAACCGGATGATCAACATTGTCATGCACGGAAAACGGCATCTTTGTGTTTGCCCCATAGACGGAACTTGACGAGGCATACAACAAGTGCTTCACCTTGGTATGGCGACACCCTTCAAGGATATTGACAAAGCCGACCAGGTTCGTATCCACATAGGAATGGGGGTTAATCAACGAATAACGCACCCCTGCCTGGGCGGCGAGATTGACAACCCCGTCAAATCCTTCGGACTCAAATAACTTGGCCGTCTTTTCGCGATCGGCCATGTCAAACTCTGCATGCTTGAATTGCTTATAGGCCAGCAGCTCTGCAAGCCGTGCCTTTTTTAACTCTGGATCATAATAGTTGTTGAGGTTGTCAAGACCAACCACGGTTCTACCGGCATCTAGAAGCCGCTTGGAAAGATTGTGCCCTATAAAGCCGGCAGCACCGGTTACTAATATTTTCTGCATCTATATTTACCAACCTATAGAGGATGACTCTTTCAAGGCCTTGGAGTGCAAACACCTTGTTGAGGCTTCCGCTTCACCGTACATGTTAATCGTCAAAGTCGCCCTCAGGTCCCTTATCGGTATCAAGCTCTGCCGCCATGGCTCGAATCTTCTCTTCGGTCCACTCTTCCGGAGATTCAGTTCTTCCGCTCTTTGGCCCCATGTCGTAGGAACCGGCTTCAAGAATTGCATCAACGGCATAGCGCGCGGTATCTCCTGCGTTAAAAACCTCAACCAGCATGGAATAGACAAAATCCTCAACCCTCCTGGTCATCCGCTCACGAATGGCGGCAGGCTGGCCCATTATTCTGTTTTCAAAAACAATGTTTAATTTCTTATAATCCCCACCGCTAATTCCGTTTTCCGAGGCATAGGTCTGCATATCCTGCCACAGCTCTTCGGATACCCCTTCACCGGGTACCTTTATAAACTCGCCTTGCTCATCAAGGGTTGCGTTACCGTAGTCATTGACATGAAACCCCCAGGAAATCATCTGCAGCGCGGTGGCAACATTTGCTTTGGTTGTCGAGGTGTTGGCGGCAATGGCGCGTAGACGGTCGGAATTATTACCCGAGGTTCCGTGTTGCGCACCAGAAATGCCAAAGCCTGCAAGAGCCTCGTGAATTTCACGGGTCAACTCAATCTGGATACCCTGGGCCGAGGCTTCAATGCCATGGGTTGTTCCATTGTTCAAGGCTATCCAGTCCGGAAAAATATTATGGGCATTCAAGCCGCGTATAATAAACAGGGCCTCATCTTTTGAAGAAAGACCGTGTTTACCTTTGATTTCACCTACCTCTGTCTCATAACCGGCCCAGGAGGGAACCTGCTTTGCCAGCTCCAAACTCGATAGCAGGTTATCATCATCGGGCATATGCGAGGCATCGATTGCAATAGAGGTTATACCGGCATCAAAGAGCGAAGGGATTTCCGTCTTGGCAAAGGCAATATCCCCGACTTTTTTGATACCGTAATGATCGGCATGAATGGCCACCGGGATAGTGATGCCGAGTTCGTTACAGACTGCATCGACCTGACGGGCCATATTCCAATAGTTTGTGGCGCAATAGGCGGAAGCCCCGCCCTCGGAGCGGGCAATCTCGATGATCAAGGCTGCCCGGGCTCGTTGAGCGGCCCGCAAAGCGCCTCGTATCACAATATGACTGCGCCCGTTAGCCGCTATGGTCATGGCCTTGCCCTTGGCCAGCATGGCTTTATCTATAACTTTGCCGCTCACTATCAGGGCACGGGAGTTGGGAAACAACGAGGTAATGTTTGGCGGACGACCGATTTCCAGAGCGTGATCAAATTCTACGGCATATGACATGAATATCCTCCTGTTATTGACTATGCAGACTCAGATTTGTTCTTATCTTCAAAACCAAAAAATGTTGTCCTCGCAAAGGCGGCAACTGCAACAATACTTACTTCATACAAAACGATAAGCGGGCCGGCCATAAACAACTGATTGACCACATCAGGTGTTGGCGTCAGAATCGCGGCTATGACAAAAGCAATAAGGACGGCATATTTTCTATGTTTTTTCAAAAATGGCCCGTCCACCACCCCCATCTTGGCAAGAAAGACCATAAATACCGGCAGTTCGAAAACAAGGCCGAAAGCGATGAGTAGTCGCAGGGCCAGAGAAAAATATTCACTGACAGCGGGCATGGGATCAAGGATCTCACTGGAATAGCCGACGAGGAATCGAAAAGCCGGCGGAAAAACGACAAAGTACCCAAAGGCTGCTCCACCGAGAAAACAGAGGGTTGAAACGAGCGTAAAAGGAACCAGCACACGCTTTTCATGTTGATAGAGACCGGGGGCGACAAAGCGCCAGACTTGAAGAAAAAGAATCGGGCTGGCAAGAAGAACTCCACAGACAAGGGCGAGTTTTAGATAAAAAAAAACCCTTCCTGGTATGAGATAAAGATCAGGTTTTTCTCCTCAGGGAGTACCCGAATAAGAGGACGGAAGAACCAGTCGGCTATGGGTCGGATACATCCATATGCCAAGGCAAAGCCAACAGCCACTGCCGCAAGTGAATAAATCAGGCAAGAACGTAATTCGGCAAGGTGCTCGGTCAGGCTCTGTGTATTGAGTTGATTGTTATTCTCCATGCAAGGACCAGGTTAAGTTACGGGATTCCATATATTCTTATTACATATACCGTGCATGGTACCCTATTTTATTTCTGATGTAAATGACATAGAGCCATGCCATCGGCTTATCATTTGACTCTTTTTCCTTCAGCAGATACATTAAGCTAAGTCGAGGTGAATAAAAAAAACCTCTTAGGGGCTGCAAGAAAATAAGTGTTACAAGATTGCGCCGGATTTTTGTTCATTTCCAAGGCGGGAAAAGAGGAGCATAGTATTGCTATGTAAGCATTTTCGCAACGCTGGAAATGGAGAAAAAGACAAGTAAGGTTGTGATACAAACTTATACGCAGCCCCTTAGCCTTTAGCCGATATTCCCTAGCCCATGCAGACAATCCTTGTAGTTGATGACGAACTCAGTATGCGTGAATTTCTCAAGATCCTGCTTGAGAAAGAAGGGTATAGCATCCTGACGGCAGCCGATGGCGCCGAGGCGTTGACTCTGACTCAAGAACATGCCGTTGATCTTGTGGTTTCGGATATTCGCATGCCCGGCATGAACGGACTGGAACTGTTGGCAACGCTCAAAGAAATAAACAGTGGCCTGCCAGTCATCATGATCACGGCCTTTGCCTCGCCTGAAGATGCGGTTACCGCCATGAAAAACGGGGCATTTGACTATATTACCAAGCCGTTCAACGTTGATGAAATAAAAAATGTCATCCGATCAGCAACCACACAATCGCTGGAAACCAGCCCCGGTGATTTTTTAAACGCCTTTCCTGAAATAATAGGTCAAGGCAGGGAAATGGTCAAAATATTTGACCTGATCAAACGTATCGCCCCCACGCCGGCCAATGTCCTCATCTATGGAGAATCCGGAACGGGAAAAGAACTGGTCGCCAAAGCCATCCATAAACATTCACGAGCTGCTGAAAATCCTTTTGTTCCCATTACCTGCAGTGCGATCCCTGAAAGCCTACTGGAAAGCGAGCTCTTTGGCCATGTGAAAGGGTCTTTTACCGGTGCCGTTGCCGACAAGGCCGGACTCTTCCAACAAGCCGATAGCGGTACCGCTTTTCTCGACGAGATTGGCGAATTGACCCCGATCATACAAACAAAACTGCTCCGTGTCCTCCAGGAACGTGAATTTATGCCGGTTGGTTCCACGAAAACAAAGCAGGTGAATGTGCGAATTATTGCCGCCACCAATAGGAACCTGGAAGACGAGATCATCGAAGGCAACTTTCGCGAGGACTTGTATTATCGGCTGGCAGTGGTACCCATCAGGGTGCCGCCATTACGGGAACGCAAGGAAGATGTACCCCTGCTGGTTGAACATTTTCTGGAGAAGTATTCGAAGATAATGGGAAAGGACGTGCAGACCATTTCATCTTATGGGCTTGAAGTGCTGATGGAGTACGATTTTCCCGGCAACGTGCGGGAACTTGAAAATATCATTGAACGGGGTGTTGCCCTGGAGTCCTCCAATATCATTCTGCCCGAAAGCCTTATCCTCTCTCTCCATAAAAAGAACAAAAAGCTTCCCGGTAATCAGGAAGGCGAACCCCTTTTTACTGCCGCACACAGTGAACAAGAGCTTTTTGATCGGGGAATGGAAGAGGTGTTGATCGACGTAGAGAAAGAAATGATCCGACATGCCCTGGAAAAAACAGGTAACTCGAAAATGCGTGCAGCCGAACTGCTGAAGGTCAGTTTCAGGTCCCTTCGCTATAAAACAAAAAAATACGGAATAGCCTGATAATGCCGCCAATTCACCTCGTCTTCGAAACCAAGGTCAGCAATGGGTGATTTTCGCTTTTCCCAGGCTTCTGATCCAGCCCACAACAGTACGGACCAACTGCGTCGGCATATTCTCTGGACCCTGCTTATTCGTGTCATTTTCTTTACCCTGCTCATTGGTGTCACCATTGTCCTCGCCTCGCTCGGCACAGAAGTTCTTCTCCCTCCTCTTAACGTCACCATTGCGTTTCTGGCCGTCCTCTTCATCCTCTCCGTCGGCTCGGCTGCAATAGTACAAAAACGCGAACTCCATCTCAAACGCTTTGGCCTGATTCAGTTCCTCAGCGATTCTCTTTTTGCCGCCCTGTTGGTCTACGGAACTGGTTGCAGCCAGTCAATATTCACACCCGTCTTTATCCTTCCGGTCATAGCAGGCGGTCTGATCATGTACCGTATCGGCGGCTTCATGTCTGCTGCCGCATCCACGCTTTTGTATGGTTGTGTTCTGTTTCTTGAGTATATAGGGTTCCTGCCGGGATATATGATTGAAGCGGGCTATGTCCCTTTTGACGACATCCTCAGGGCAACCAACCTTTTTGCCATCTATGGAACAACCTTCTTTTTAACGGCCCTGATCAGTGGAACCCTGGCCGCCCGTCTGCACTCAACGGAGTTGGCGCTTAATCGAACATCTTTTGAATATGACCGCCTGACTCTGCTGTACAAACAAATCTTTGAAGATATTGCCACCGGTATCGTCACCATTGATGATACTGGGACAATCACTTCATACAACGCCTCGGCCGGACGTATTACCGGGTTTCCTCCGGATGAGGCGATTGGTCGTCCCCTCCACGACATATTCCCTAACCTGCAACTGGAAAAGGTATCAGCCCGCCAGGTTATTGATCTGGAGAAAAAAGACGGCACCATGATTCGGGCGGGGTACTCCTTTGCCCGCCTCAACCTGCCGCCGGATCCCGAACCGAAGGAGACGGCCGACGATAACTGCAAAGTGATAACGCTCGCGGACATCAGCACCATTGAAAAAATGGAAAAGAGGGTTCGGGAGGCGGAAAAGATGGCAGCCATCGGAGAACTTAGCGCCTCCATAGCCCATGATTTCAGAAATCCGCTGGCCGCAATTTCCGGCTCTGCCCAGTTGCTTGCCCTGGAAGACCTTGGCAAGGTTGGAACCGGCAAATCACTCAGTACTATTATCCTGCGGGAATCAAACAGGATGGCTAAAACCATCACCGATTTCCTCCAATTTGCCAGACCGGCGCCACTTCAGGAAGAGTGGTTTGACCTGCAACGGGTCGTAGGCGAGGCTATTGCATCAGGAGAAGACCTTCAGCAGAGGCATCTCAAAGGTCTTCTCCAAACAGATATCCCTAAGAATCTGGATGGCTTTGGTGATCGGCAGCAACTGCAGACCATCCTGACGCATCTACTGGAAAACAGTGCGACCTTATCTCCGGAAGAAAACGGCCCGATAATCGTCTCAGCGGCTGAAGACAGATGGTACGAGAAAAATGTGATTCGCCTTGAAGTAACCGATCAAGGGCCGGGTGTTGATCCAGCGCTGAAAGAGAAAATATTTCAACCGTTTTTCTCTACCAGGGAGAACGGCACCGGGCTTGGTCTTGCTATTGTCCAACAAATAGTCGAACACCACCGGGGCGAGGTTGAGGTAATAAGCCAGCCAGGTGAAGGGTGCACCATGCGAATCTATATACCCCTGCCCTCAACTGCCGCTTGAGGCAATCTTTTCGACATCTGCACCAAGGGCCTGTAGCTTCTCCACCATATTTTCATAGCCCCGTTCCAAGTGATAAATTCTTGATATTTCCGTAACCCCACTGCACGCGAGGCCCGCTATCACCAGCGAGGCCGAAGCACGAAGATCGGTGGCCATAACAGGGGCGCCACAGAGTTGTTCTGGAGGTATTCCACGGACAACTGCACTGGCACCATCTATGGTGATGTCGGCCCCCAGGCGCTGCATCTCGGCAACATGCATGAATCTGTTTTCAAAAATAGTCTCATGGATAATGGAGGTTCCCTCTGCCTGGATGAGCAAGGCCATAAACTGGGCCTGCAGGTCGGTGGGGAACCCAGGATACACCAAGGTTTTCACATCAACCCCTTGCAGATTGCATCGACTCCTTCCCTGATGTTCCGGGCAGGAAACGACAAACGCATCGCCTTCCTCGATAACAGTTGCACCGGCAGCACGAAGCTTCTCTGAAAGGGCCGGTAAATGTGCGGGGTTGCACTTTTCTATCCTGACTTCGCCACCAGTGGCGGCCACAGCTATCAGGTAGGTTCCGGTTTCAATCCGATCCGGAATAATATCAATTTCCGCAGGTTGTAAAGAATCCACCCCAGTAATGGTTAACCGATCACTGTCCCTCCCCTGAATATCAGCTCCCATGGCAACAAGCATGTCAATCAGGTTACCAACCTCCGGCTCGCGGGCTGCATTTTTAATGATCGTCGTTCCCTTGGCCAACACAGAGGCCATGAGAAGATTTTCAGTACCGGTTACGGTGGACATGTCAAAATAGACCGTTGCCCCCTCAAGACGCCCGCTGCAGCGAGCCTCAACATACCCTTGAGCAAGGGTTGTCTGGACCCCAAGCTGCTCAAAGCCCTTTAAATGATAATTTATGGGCCGAGCGCCGATAGCGCAACCACCCGGCAGAGAAACCCGGGCATAACCGGATCTGCCAAGTAGCGGCCCGAGAACAAGTACCGATGCCCGCATGGTCTTGACCAGTTCATAGGGCGCTTCAGCTCCTGTCAGGCCGGTGGTATCGATAGAGACCGTGCTCCCTTCACGTTTATGCGTAGCCCCAAGAGTTTCAAGAAGCTTGAGCATTGTGCGGGTATCGCGCAGGTCAGGTACATTATTGAGGGTGTGCGTACCCGGGACCAACAAGGTCGCTGCAAGTATGGGTAAAGCGGCATTCTTAGCGCCACTGATCGATACTGATCCGTATAAAGGCTTTCCGCCCCGTATGATTATTTTATCCATGATTCCATTATGGTGGACTTGTAAAAAGTCCGGAAAACCGTTTGCATTGTATTGAAATACAATGAGTTATAATCTTTCCGCCGGCAATGGCGAGACTGTATACGACACCGACAACAATCAGGTTTTTTTCATGTTGATTACCATCCACGTTCAGCTAGTCTTACTCGGCGAGGGGACTGATTTTATTTTTCTATATCTGGGACAGAATAATTTTCACCACAGACTACTATTGAACTGTTTGTATGCTACTCATATAGATAGAAAAATTTAATCTGTCTCCCGGGTTGGTAAAAACAATTCAGTCCCCTGCTTCGAGGCCGAAAAGGCAACTCTGCTTTCAAGCTTAGTTTTGATGGTAAGCAGTTGGTTTTTTGCCCAATGCAAGACGTGGATGGTCCGCATAATCTTTGAGAACGGCAATGTTTTCAAATCCACTTTCCTGCAGCATGTTATTGATCGCTTTCCCCTGCCCTGCACCGATCTCAAGACACAGCCAGCCCCCTGCCTTGAGATAGCCTATACTTTCAGGAATAAGGCGCTGATAACACGCCAGACCTTCGGGGCCGGCAAACAAGGCTGAAGCAGGTTCATAGGCGATGACTTGCGGCTGCAGATCCTCTTTTTCCGACTCCCCGACATAGGGAGGATTGCTGACGATAAGATCAAACTGTTCCTGCTCAGGTATGGCAGCAAACAGGTCGGAACAGACAAAGGTGACATTTTCATGTAAATCATGCATGCGGATGTTGGCGCGGGCAACGGCAAGGGCAGCAATAGAGCAATCGACAGCTACAACCTGACAGCCCAACTGACTGGCGAGGACATCTGCGATGACCCCGCTGCCCGTTCCCATATCAAGTATCGTATTTACGGTGAGGGCTTGCTCCTGTACAAGAGCAAGTATCTTTTCCAAGACGAATTCCGTTTCCTGCCGGGGAATCAGGACATCAGGTGTCACCTGAAAATCACGCGACCAAAACTCAACTCTGCCGACAATGTATTGCAATGGTTCCTGTTGAAGCCGTCGATTCAACATGGACTGAAACCTTGAGACATCCACAGGGCTGACGATTGCATCGGCATGGAGAAACAATTCAGTTTTCGTTTTATGAAGAACAGCCTGCAATAAATACCGGGCCTCAAAACGTGCCTCTGTACAACCAGCTGCAGCCAACCTGTTTTCTGCTGCAAGGAGTAAATCCCTGATGGCTGGCCTTCCTGTATTTTGAACTGTTGCCTTCACTGACAAAAAAGGTTCACAGGTAAAAGGAGTTGAAGGAGATGAGCGCCTTATGCAAAACGGCACTTGACAGGCGTAGAGAATTGCCTGTTCCGGCTGTTACTGCATGAGATTGAGGGCTTCGGTCTGATAATGAGTAATCAGAGGGACGATGACTTCATCTATATTTCCGGCAAGTATCTGTTCAAGTTTATACAGGGTGAGGTTGATGCGATGGTCGGTCATCCGTCCTTGGGGATAATTATAGGTGCGGATCCGTTCGCTACGATCTCCGGAACCGACCTGGCTCTTGCGCTCCTCTGATATCTTGTCGTGTTGCTCCTGTTGCACCTGATCAAGCAACCGGGCCCGTAAAACCTGCAGGGCCTTTGCCTTGTTCTTGTGCTGTGATTTCTCGTCCTGGCAGGTTACCACCAGCCCAGTGGGTAAATGGGTAATCCTGACCGCAGAGTCGGTAGTGTTTACAGACTGTCCACCAGGACCTGAGGATCGATAGACATCAAATTTGAGCTCATTTGGCTCAATATGAAGATCAACTTCCTCTGCCTCGGGTATAATCGCAACGGTAACGGCCGAGGTATGAATTCGTCCCTGGGTCTCGGTCTCGGGGACACGTTGCACACGGTGCACACCGGACTCATATTTCAACATTGAGTAGACTTGATCGCCACTGATAAGGGCGATAATTTCCTTAAAACCACCTATACCGATAGGACTAGAACTCATGACTTCGACCTTCCACCCCTTGCTCTCTGCATAACGGCTGTACATACGAAACAGGTCCGCTACAAAAAGTGCGGCTTCGTCACCGCCCGTCCCGGCTCTTATCTCAAGAAGCGTATTTTTTTCGTCATTGGGGTCACGAGGAAGCAGAAGGATGCGTATCTGGTCTTCCAGGCTTGAGCGACGCTCCCGCAGCTCATCGATTTCAGCACGAGCCAATTCGGCGAGTTCTGGATCATCATCCTCGTTCTTGATAAGCTCTTTGTTCTCTTGCAAATCACGGCAAACGGTACAATAGATAGCATATAATTCACTCAGCTTTGCCACATGGGAATGCTCCCGCACCACCTGCTGATATCGCGCCTGATCATTGACGAGTAACGGATCAGAAAGCTGCATCTCCAGCGTTTCTCGTTTTTCATTAATATCAGTAAGATTTTCAAACATGAATGCAGGGTGTATGGGATAAAGCCGTTTAACTTTTACCTGAGGCTATTGCGATAGTGACTTGTATGTTCATGGAGAACAAGGCGTTCTACGTGTAGGCAGGCGGAAAAAACAAAACCTCCACATAACAACGAAGCGGGTTGTCACATGGAGGAATAAAAAGTTTACTGTTCGTCTTATTTAGCAAACTTTGCGTATTTCTTCTTGAACTTTTCGATACGACCGGCAGTATCAATCAGTTTCTGCTTACCGGTGAAGTAGGGATGACACGCTGAACAGATTTCCACCTTCATCTCTTCACTGACTGAGCCGAGTTCAACCTCATTGCCGCAGGCACAGACAGCATTAATTTTATGGTATTCTGGATGAATATCCGGTTTCATTGTTTTGCCTCCAATATATTTCTTTCCCAACCAGGGAATTCAGTTTATGAAAAAATATTAAATATAATCCAGTTTCACCCTTTTTCAACGAAAAAAGACACCCTATTGGTTCATGGATGCAAAAAACTCATCATTGGACTGGGTCTGCCGCATCCGGTCAAGTAAAAACTCCATGGCATCTGCCGGATTCATCGATGAGAGGATCTTACGTAAAATCCAGATCCTGTTCATCTCATCCGCTGGCAGAAGAAGGTCCTCCTTTCGAGTTCCCGACTTCTGCAGATCAACCGTCGGATAAATGCGCCGGTTGGCCATTTTGCGATCAAGAACAATCTCCATATTGCCGGTGCCCTTGAACTCTTCAAAGATAACCTCGTCCATTCGGCTGCCGGTATCGATAAGGGCTGTGGCCAAGATCGTCAGACTTCCCCCTTCTTCAACATTACGGGCCGCACCGAAAAAACGCTTGGGCCGATGCAACGCATTTGCCTCAACACCGCCGGATAATATCTTGCCGGATGCCGGGGTTACCGTGTTATATGCGCGGGCTAGCCGGGTTATGGAGTCAAGAAGAATGACAACATCATTCTTATGTTCCACCAGCCGTTTGGCTTTCTCTATCACCATTTCCGCAACCTGAATGTGCCGTTGGGGGGGCTCATCAAAGGTGGAGCTGACAACCTCCGCATCGACGTTGCGTTTCATGTCAGTTACCTCTTCGGGCCGCTCGTCGATCAAGAGAACTATCAGCTTTATTTCTTTATGATTATGGACAATTGAATTGGCAATTTTCTGCATGAGCACCGTCTTGCCGGTCCTTGGCGGGGCGACAATCAGACCACGCTGCCCCTTGCCAAGCGGAGAGGCTATATTCAACACGCGCATTGAATAGTTATCCGACTCCATCTCCAAATTAATTTGCTCTTCAGGGTAGAGTGGAGTGAGATTGACAAAAGCGGTTTTGTTTTTTGCCGCTTCAAGAGGCTCAAAATTAATACTGTTGACCTTGAGCAAGGCAAAGTAGCGTTCGTTGTCTTTGGGTGATCGCACCTCCCCTTCTACTGTGTCTCCGGTACGTAGATTCAATCGCCGTATCTGGGAAGGGGATACATAAATATCATCCGGACCTGGAAGGTAATTATAATCCGGCGCCCGAAGGAAACCAAATCCATCCTGAAGGACTTCCAGTACTCCGCTACCCCATAATTTCCCATCCTCGCTGGATTGTGCCTTTAATATAGCGAAGATAAGCTCCTGCTTGCGCATGGTGGTATAGCCTTCAATCTTGAGGGCATCAGCAAGAGAAACCAGTTCCTTAATTTTCTTGTTTTTCAGTTCAGTTGGATTCATTGACCGGATTTTCCTCCATAAGGTCATTAAAAAAAAGCATTTCTGCACTGGACACAAAATAATATCCGGAACAGAAAAGTACGTATGGTAATCTCCCCCAAGAGAGCAGGAGTGTTATAAACTACAGCAACTATCCGTTGCTAATATCTTGTCTGTATGATCGTCTTTTGAATTTTCGTGGCGGAAAATGCCTTGAAATGATGTCTTTCGAATATATAAAAAAAGGATGAGCCCTTAATAGTTTATGAGATTCTACGGTTAATGTGACTTCGGAATGTAGAGCTGAGAACCGCCTTTGGTACGATAAGGATATTCTGACTATCTAAATATTTGTTTAATGATTCCATGTCAAGCATTTTCTCTAAAAAACGTACCTGTCAATCCTGTTCGTACATGTGCCCCAAGCGAATGATCTGCAAGCTGGTTCGTGCCCAGGCTCCACTGTTTTCAATAACATGGTCTGCAGCCATTACTTTTTCTTCAAGGGAAGCCTGTGCGGCTATAGCGCGCCTGCCCTTGTTTACGCTTACTCCATCTCTGTCCATAATCCGCTGACATCGGGTATCCTGATCTGCATACACCACAACCACTGCGTGTACGTCCTGCTCCCATCCAGCCTCAAAAAGGAGTGGTATTTCAGCCAGGATAACCGAATCGACACCCTGCTTAACGGCATTGTGCATGCTTGCTCTTGCCAGGGGATGGAGCAGCGAATCCACCTCTTTTCGTAAAAGCCTGTCACCAAACAATGCATTACGAAAAGCTATCCGGTCTAGCTCTCCACTCTCTAAAAAAAAACGCCTTCCAAACACCCTCTCAATAGCCAGCCAGCCGGGATGTCCTTTTTTCAGTAGCTGCCTGCACAGATCATCAAGGTCAAGCAGCTGAAGTTTAAAAAAAAAAGACCAGCAGGCTGCTACTTTACTTTTACCAGAACCAATACCGCCAGTTATACCGATTATCATGGTTCACGCATTCCGCTGGTTAAGCGTTGAAAGAACCTGCCGCATGTCTTCGGGGAGAGGAGCGCTAAACGTACGCAACTCCCCGGTAACAGGATGGGGGAAACGTAAGCTTGATGCATGCAGTAACTGTCGCTCAATCGATAAACCAAGATTCGCGTTTATCCGACCTCCGTACAGCCGGTCTCCGGCAACCGGGCAACCAACAGAGGCCATATGAACGCGTATCTGATGCGTCCGCCCGGTTTCCAAGTCGATCTCAACAAAACTGAAACCAGGCCAAACCTGTTGCACCTGCCAATTGGTGGCTGCATACCGGCCGTTTTCATGACGGATGGCCATTTTTTTTCTATGCACAGGGTGGCGACCGATTGGGGCTACCAGACGACCGGTTTTCCGGCTGGGTTCTCTTAGCAAAACAGCATGATAGGTTTTAGAAATCTGACGATTCTTGAAACTGTCGCTGAGTTTTTTTAAAGCGATATCGGTTTTCGCAACAAGCATAATACCTGATGTATCCTTGTCAAGTCTATGCACAATTCCTGGTCGTACCGGGTCGCTGCCGGGAAGGGTTTGGCAATGATACAGCAGGCCGTTAACCAACGTTCCCTCACGATTCCCGTCACCGGGGTGAACAACCAGACCCGGAGGTTTATTTATAACCAACAAGTCTATATCTTCATAGAGTATCTTGAAGTCAATGGGCTGGGCCAGAAGTACGGCGGAGCGCTTCTCTGGAAAGCTGACGGCCAAACAGTCGTTTTCATGTAACCGGTAGCCGGCTTTGACTTGGTGATCGTTTATGCGGATCTCACCTGCACGGATCAAGCCGGCAAGGGCGTTTCTTGAAACGTCAGGATACCTGCGAACAAGAAAATGATCAAGACGGATACCAGACTCTGCAGACGTGATAATGAAAGATTCAGGCACTGTATAGCACGGACCGCAGATTATCCGGTATGCATCTCAACAAAGGCAAACGGGATGGAGAAGAGGATGCCGTAAAACGGCAGAGGTAAGATCAGTGAAAGAGTTCCTCTATCTGTTTTTCAATTTTTTCTTCATCAATTTCTTGCGCAAGGGACAATTCTTTGACCAGCAGACTTTTGGCGGTATCCATCATCTTGCGTTCGCCATAAGAGAGTTCTTTGTCGACGCGCAATATAAAAAGATCGCGCAATACCACAGCCACCTCATAGACGGAGCCAGTCTTTATCTTTTCCATGTAGTCGCGGTAGCGCCTGTTCCAGGTCTGCGAGCTTATTTTTATATCCCGATCTTTTAAAATCTCTATGACCTTATCCACTTCAGCGCTGGAGATTATGGCGCGAAGCCCGACATTGTCACTGTTCGTTGTCGGGATCATGATAGTCATGTCATTATCCAGAATCTTCATAACATAAAACGATTGATCAATACCACCAATCGATTGGGTTTCAATCGCTTGAATGCGACCGACACCATGGGCTGGATATACTGCCATATCACCTGTTGTAAACACTCGTTCCTCCTGCAAGCCAGGTATAAACCTGGATAAGTAAATGCAAAACCGCTACACTCTGCCGGTGGGCAATTGGTCTATTGACCATTTCGTAATTGAGAGGGGAACAATACCACATTTTATATAAAATTGCAAAAAACTTCGAAATACCATGAAGACAGACCACCATACGTTCCTATTTCCCATTGATCCGATTCATGCAGTAGTCAATACCTTTGGTTAAAAACAGCTCTATCGCCTGGTCGGTCACCTCAAAGACACCGTGCAACCCTTTGCTTTCCTCATCTGAAAACCGCGACAACACATAACGCTCCACCGGTATACCTTGACCATTGTCATTTCTTTCCGGCCTGCCGATGCCGATTTTAACCCTGGAGAAATCGCTGCTTCCAAGATGTTGGACCAATGAACGTATTCCGTTATGCCCGCCGGCTCCCCCGCGGGCAACAACTTTCACTTTTCCCGCCGACAGGTCCAAATCATCGTGAAGGATCAGGATATTAGTCAAAGGGACCTTGAAATATCGCGCCAAACAGGAAATGCCCCGTCCCGATCTGTTCATAAACGTTTCAGGCTTGGCCAGGATGACTTTTTTTCCATACAGACCCTGACGACAGTAAAGCCCTTCACATTTCATTGAAACGGGTAGACAGTCAACAGCGGAAGCAAAATGATCAATGGCCATGAACCCTGCATTATGCCTGGTGTACTCATATTTCTGACCGGGATTCCCCAGGCCAGCTATGATAAAGTCAGATGCAGCCATACACAAAGACCACCGCCAGCTTGACGGTTGAAAAAATATAGAAAAAAAAGAAAAAGCCGGGAAAAATCCCGGCTTTAATATGGATATTCTCTCTGGATTCAGAGAGACGACTTACTGCACTTCAACGCAAGTCAACTTGGCATCATCAAGCATTTCAACGTTTTCGGGCAGTTTCAGGTCGCCAAAGGTTATGCCGCCTTCACCTCGATCAAGGTTGGAAATGTCGGTGACAATCGAATCCGGGATATCCAGAGGACAGCCTCTAAGATGAACAACATCTTTGAAAACCATCAACTCCCCGCCCAGATCAACGCCTCGAGCAACCCCTGAAAACTCAACTGGAACAACAAAGTCGAGGGTCTTATCAAGTTCAATCTCAAGAAAATCAACATGTACCAGTTTGTCAGAGATGGGGTCCTTCTGGATCTCCTGAACAAGTACCTGTCGAGTCCCTTTGCTGTCTCCCTCGATCTCGAGTGTAACGACGGCATTACGACCATGAATAAACAACAGATTTTTAAAAAGCTGACTGGCATCAAACTCCAATGCAATGGGCTCGGAACCACCGCTGTACAAAACCGCAGGGGTTTTGCCCTTCATCCGCATCTGTCGCATGGCCCCCTTGCCAAAAACCTCGCGTACCCCTGACGACATAGTTACCTGTATCATATCAAACCTCCTCTACCACAGATCTCCGTCTGCATATCAATCAAATTCAAAATTATAAAACGCTTAAACAAAAAGATAGCTCACCGAATCCTCGGAATGTATCCTTCTAATGGCCTCACCTAGCAACTCCCCGACCGAGAGGACGGTTATCTTCTCACTCAGCTTGACCTTTTCCCGCAACGGAATGGAATTTGTTACCACAAGCGACTTGATGCATGATTTGTTAAGTCGCTCAATGGCCGGACCGGAAAGCACCGCATGCGAGCAACATGCATGAACCTCTTTGGCCCCCCTTTCCTTCAATTTTTCTGCCGCGCTGCAAAGGGTCCCGGCTGTATCAACCATATCATCCAAAAGGATCGCTGTTTTCCCGTTCACATCGCCGATGACATGCATGGCCTCACACTCATTGGCTCGCTCGCGACGCTTATCAATAATCGCCAGACCGGCTGTCAAACGTTTGGCAAAGGCTCTTGTTCGCTCAACCCCACCGGCATCGGGGGATACCATCACCACATCTTCAAATTTTTCCCTGATATAATTGAGTATGAGCGGCGCTGCATACAGATGATCGACAGGGATATTGAAAAAACCCTGAATCTGTCCAGCATGCAAGTCCATACAAAGAACCCTTCGTGTCCCCACAGCCATGAGCATTTCCGCTACCGCCTTGGCGGTTATGGGTACCCTGGGCCTTACCTTGCGATCTTGGCGCGCATAGCCATAATATGGAAGAACTGCGGTAATCCTGCGCGCCGATGCCCTGCGCAGGGCATCAATCATAATGACCAACTCCATCAGGTGATCATTAACCGGAGTGCAAGTCGGCTGGATCACAAACACATCGGTTCCGCGAACGTTCTCACCGATCTCCACAGAGATCTCGCCATCGGAAAACTGTTTTACCTCGGCGGCACCAAGGGGTAGATTCAGATAATCACAGATTTCCTTGGCAATGTCAGGGTTGGCATTACCAGTAAAAATTTTCATAATATTCGGCATATCTAGAACCCTGGAAGAAGCACATGCCTGGACCAGTTCAACGGAGTTCGACATGGACTCCGGCCTCTGATTCCCAGCCACAAAAAATATTCAAAGGTTGAGCTACTGATAATAAGGCAATAAATATAGAGAAGAAAAGATCTTGCACCCAGTGCCCGGGCTTTCCAGCAAGTAACGAGAACCTAAATAATGGCTGGGGCGGAGGGATTCGAACCCCCGAATGCAAGGATCAAAACCTTGTGTCTTACCGCTTGACGACGCCCCAGCAATCCTTCTTGTCCATATCTATTTAACGTACAAACCGACTTTGACCTTCCCGCAGTGGTGCCGCTAAAAAGGTCTGCTTATATATATTGCGTAACTGTCGGCACCCATCTGCAGCCGTCGTTTTATGTGCCTTGGAAAATATTCCAAACACAGTCGGTCCGGAACCGCTCATCAACGTGCCGCTGGCGCCTGCCGTACGCAGCTTGTCTTTTATTACCGTGATTTCTTTATAAGTTGCCTGCGTGACCCGCTCCAAATCATTATAAAGCGCCTTGCTCTCAAAACAACCATGCATAAAGGGGTTACCCGACACAACACCATCAGGTTTAGACAGGGAATTTGATAGGTTAATTTTTTTTTCTTCCAATGTCAACGGGAAATTCTCATAAACCCATCTCGTGGACACTGCGAATCCAGGATTCACAATGACAACCTCAACATCACCCAGCCCGGGAGCGCTGCACAGTTCTTCTCCGATGCCGGTCGCCCAGGCGGCTGGCCAGTCGTAAATAAAAAAGGGGACATCAGCGCCCAATTGCACACCCAGCTCAGCTAACGTACCCTTAGAACATCCGGTTTGGAACAATCTGTCCAGGCCGACGAGGACCGCGGCTGCATCACTGCTGCCGCCGCCTAAACCAGCGGCAATGGGAATGTTCTTTTCAAGGGTGATACGCACACCACTTTTTGCAGGCAACCGTTCACGGAACGTAGAAAAATACAGTTGCGCTGCCCGCTGAGCTATGTTTTCACCATCGACCGGAAGGTCACTGTCAGGGCAGAGCAACTCTACCCCCTCTGGTACGAGTTCAAGTTGCACCTTGTCGTACAAACCGACCTTCTGCATGAGCGTGGCCAGCAGGTGGTAACCGTCATGCCGGCGCCCGGTCACCCGAAGATACAGATTGACCTTTGCAGGTGCCAGAAGATGCAGCGACTCTATAGCCATAACAGATCGGACGGTTCAGGTGGTCAAGCGCTAGGTCTCTTTTTCGCAGGCCTTGACAAAACGCATCTTCAATTCATACAGAACCCTGGTCAGCAGTTCCCCCTCGTCGGGCTCCAGATTCCCTTTACTCTTTTCCTGGAGGAGCGCCAGCGTATCTATGGCGTTTTTTGCCAACTCAAGATCGACCACCTTTTGCCCTGACTCGGGATGCGCAAGCTCTCCCATGTGAAAAAGGGCTGAGGTGTTAAACGACAGCACCAGGGAAGAAAACGTCACCGCAGGCATGACACATTTGCCTTCTTTGTTGCGAACCCTTCCGTCGGGGCAATCACTGCATTGTTGTTCCTGTTCGCTCATCCTTTTTCACCAAGATTTCAAGAAAACTCAAAAAAGGATATACACCGCTGCAAAAGCGGTAATATCCACCCATCGCTTTTAATAATCATAGGCTGGCAATTCAAGAACCATTGCATCATCAATATGTGCAAGCTCGGTTACTTTTGTCAGCAACTCTTTTTCTACGGGTATATTGGTATTGAGTAAAATGACATTTTGGCTGGAGGTCTCCTCTCTGCCAACAGTCATGCGGGAAATATTCACATCATTTCCCCCAAGTGTTGTTCCAAGCGCCCCGATAACCCCGGGAACATCCTTATTGTAGACAAGCAGCATGGGGCCTGCCGGCAACGCTTCAAGGCGAAAAGAGTTCAAGCGTACCAGCCGCGGTTCTTTTCGACCAAACACTGTACCGGCCAACATATTCTCCCCTTTGTTGGTCTTGACGGTAACCCGAAGCAAGTTAGTAAAGTCCTCTGCCTGCTGGGTCTTGGATTCAACCAGGCGGATACCGCGTTCTTTTGCTATCAGCGGTGCATTAACAAAGTTGACCGCATCCTGGAGGATAGGTGTAAACAACCCTTTTAAAAAAGCCACAGAAACGGGCCCGGTATCCTCCTCGGCAAGATCGCCGCTGAACTCCACATTCACTTCCTCCACACTGCCGCGGGCAATCTGCATATGCAGAGACCCAAGCATTTCACCCAAACTGATGTACGGCCCTACTTTTGCAAGCACATCATCACTGACCGAAGGAACATTGACGGCATTACGAACAGCGCTTTTAAGGAGATAATCGGCCACCTGCTGGGCGATGGCAGAGGCGACATTTTCCTGGGCCTCACTGGTGGATGCACCCAGATGCGGGGTACATATAAAATTTTTCTGGCCGAGTAACGGTGTGCCTTCCAGGGTTGTGGGCTCTTTTTCAAACACATCAAGGGCCGCACCGGCAATCCGCCCCTCTTTCAGTGCATCGTACAGGGCTTCTTCGTCAAGGACTCCGCCGCGCGCACAGTCAACAAACATGGCATCCGGTTTCATATTGGCAAAGAATTCCGTTGACAGAAGGTGGTGCGTTCCCTTGGTCAATGGGGTATGCACGGAAATAAAATCTGCCCGCTGCGCCAGTTCATTCAACTCAACCAACTCAACACCCAGCTTTTCCACAAGGTCAGCAGGCATAAAAGGATCAAAAGCAATGACCTTCATCTGTAACCCCTGCGCCCTTGAACATACAATAGAGCCAATGCGACCGATCCCGACGATACCAAGAGTTTTACCCGTCACCTCGCGTCCCATGAAGCTTTTCTTTTCCCATTTCCCCTCTTTCATCGAAGCGGTGGCTTGGGGAATATTACGGGCGAGGGACATCATCATGGAAATGGCATGCTCGGCAGCAGTGGTGGCGTTGCCGTCCGGGGCATTCATAACGACAACACCTTTCTGGCTGGCTGCCGGGATATCCACATTATCAAGGCCGATTCCTGCACGGCCGACGACTTTCAGCTTTGTTGCCGCTTCAATAATGTCCTCGCGGACCTTGGTGGCGCTTCGAATCACCAGGCCGTCATATTCCGGGATAATGGCCTTCAATTCCTCCGGCGGCAAACCGGTATTCACATCCACCTCCAGTCCTGCCTCCCGCAAAATTTTCTCTCCAATGGGGGCCAGGTTATCACTGATCAATACTTTCATTACTCTCCTCTCAGCCAGAATATATTATATTTGCATATTGCTATTGATTTTTAGACGTGAACCAGGAACTATAACGGCAATCACTCTTCCAGACAACAGGAAAACTAACTTCAACCTGAATCCGTTACGGAAAAAGGAGCCGTATTCCCTTTGTATATTGCAATAACATTCTTCTCTTGAAAAAAGAGCGGAAGTAAATGTTATTTGTTGCTGCCCTTCTGGGCACCCAACTGCAAGCACTCAAAGCCACCGGCATAGGCGACTTTAACTAACGGCCTCGATCAATTCCAACTTAGGCACAGGTGAAGGCCAATGGATTAAGGTTCAAGGAAAAACAGGCGCCTTACCCGGTAAATCACCTTCAAAGCGGATTTACAGACTTGCAAAATAACTATCTCCAGACTATAGAGCGCAGTCTATCTTACCACCTGAGGATGAACCGGTAGAGACCAAGAATACAACACTTTAATACCATGGTCGGTGTTGCAAAAACGACTCGCCACCGACGGCGGAAAGGTTCTAACTCATTGTAATTCCATACAGTGCAAACAGCGCTTTTGATTTTTACGAGACCATCAACATTGAGGATCTGATAATGACCGAAGTCAGGGTACGTTTCCCCCCCAGCCCAACAGGATATCTCCATATCGGTGGAGCTCGTACCGCTCTGCTTAATTGGCTCTGGGCAAAAAAAAATAACGGCAAACTCATTCTCCGCATTGAAGATACAGATGCTGAGCGCTCCACCAGTGAATCCATCGAAGGCATCATCGACGGCATGACCTGGCTTGGCTTGGACTGGGATGAGGGACCTTATTTTCAAACCGAATTCTCAGGTGACCATATACAGGCAGCGGAGCAGCTCCTTGCTTCGGGTCACGCCTATAAATGTTTCTGTACCAGGGAAGTGCTGGAAGAAAAACGTGAGGCTGCGTTGGCCGCCAAGCAGGATGTACGGTATGACGGTACATGTCGCAACCTGACCGCAGACGAAGTCCGCGCAAAGGAAGACCAGGGGCTTGCCGGCGTTATCCGATTCAAGGTCGAGCAACAGGAAGGCTCCGTCAGCTACGAAGACAGGGTCTTGGGAAAAATAGAACGGTCATATTCCGACATCGAGGACTTTGTTATTGTCCGTTCAAATGGAAACCCCCTCTACCTGCTCTGTAATGTTGTTGATGACATTCGCGACCGGATCAGCCATATCATCCGAGGCCAGGATCACATGACCAACACCACACGTCAGGTGTTAATCTACCAGGCACTTGGCGCACCAGTGCCCATTTTTGCCCATATGCCCCTGACCCTTGATTTACAAAAGAAAAAAATCTCTAAACGGAGTCATGGCGAGATAGTGTCGGTGCAATTTTACCGGGAAAAAGGTTTTCTCCCCTGGGCCCTGTGCAACTTTCTGGTCTTGCTTGGCTGGAACCCAGGAACAGAACAGGAAATTTTCAACCGGGAAGAGCTGATTGAATCCTTTACGCTGGAGCGCATCTCCAAGGTCAACTCCGTTTTTAATTACCAGAAAGGCAATGCAAAGTTTTTTACCGACCCCAAACTGATTGCCATGAACGAGCACTATCTGCGCAGCATGGACATTGCAGAGCTTGGCGAGCTGGTGAAAAATGAGCTTGTCGGTGAAGGGCTCTGGGATGAAGCTTACGATGGTGAACAAAAAAACTGGTACCTTGCTACCCTGGATCTGATCCGGGACCGATTTCATACTGTGAAAGATTTCACATCAACAGGCAGAGCGTATTTTGCAGACGATTATGCTATCGAGCAAAAACCGTTGAAAAAAAATATCCTCAAGCATCCCGACCTGGTGACCTGGTTGCCGATGCTGGCTGAACTATTCACCAAACTTGACGGTTTCTCCAGCGACGAAACCGAAAGGGTCAGCAGGGAACTGGCCGCTGAGCTTGACATTAAACCAGGTATCCTCATCAATGGCATGCGGACGGTTCTCACCGGTCAATTGGCCGGTCCCAGCATGTTCGACATCCTGACCACCCTGGGGAGAGATCGTGTTGTCTCCCGATTACGCAACATCGATTACCTGTACAACGACAAAACTGAAACTCCAGCCACCTGATAGCGCCATGAGCACTGAAAAGCCCACTGAGAAACCCGTCGATTTTATTCGCCAGATCATTGCCGACGACCTGCAGCAAGGAAAGCATGATCAGGTTATCACCCGATTTCCCCCGGAACCAAACGGCTTTCTCCATATCGGCCATGCAAAATCCATCTGTCTGAATTTCGGGATAGCCCAGGAAAACAACTCGGAGTGTCACTTGCGCTTTGACGACACAAACCCTGGCAAGGAGTCGGTCGAATACGTTGAATCCATTAAGAAAGATGTACACTGGCTTGGCTTTGACTGGGGCGAACACCTCTACTATGCCTCTGACTATTTTGATCAACTTCATGCATTTGCGGTTGAACTCATCAAAAAAGAAAAGGCCTATGTCTGCCATTTAAACGGTGAGGAAATGCGTGCTTACCGCGGTACGCTGACTGAACCTGGAAAGGAAAGCCCGTACAGAAATCGCAGTGTAGAAGAAAACCTGATGCTCTTTGAGCAGATGAAAAACGGTGAACTTGCAGAGGGTGAGTGTGTCCTGCGGGCCAAAATAGATATGGCCTCGCCGAACATCATAATGAGGGATCCTGTTATTTACCGGATCATGAAGATATCACACCACCGCACCGGTAATACGTGGTGTATTTACCCCATGTACGATTTCACCCACTGCCTGTCTGATATGATGGAGCGCATCACTCACTCGCTCTGCACCTTGGAATTTGAAAATAACCGGGCGCTGTATGACTGGGTACTCGATACCCTTGAAACACCCTGTCATCCTCAACAGATAGAGTTTGCCCGGCTCAACATCAACTTTACCGTGATGAGCAAACGCAAACTGCTGCAACTGGTCAACGAACACTATGTCAACGGCTGGAATGATCCAAGGATGCTCACCATCTCCGGTTTGAGGCGCCGTGGATACACTCCCGCCTCGATCCGTAATTTCTGTGACATTATCGGTATTGGTAAACGGGATTCCTGGATCGACATGGGGGTGCTGGAAAATTCGGTCCGAGATGACCTCAACACTTTGGCCCCCCGGGTTCTTGGCGTTCTCAATCCCTTGAAAATCGTCATAACCAACTACCCGGAAGACAAGGAAGAAGAACTTGAAGCACAGAATCACCCGCAAAACCCGGAAATGGGTTCACGGATGCTTCCCTTTTGCCGGGAACTCTATGTGGAACAGACGGATTTCATGGAGGATGCGCCAAGAAAATTCTTCCGTCTCTCTGTTGGCCGTGAAGTACGATTACGCTACGCTTACCTGATCACCTGTCAGGAAGTTATAAAGGATGACGAGGGAAATATTGTTGAGCTGCGCTGCACCTACGACCCCGAAACCCGTGGCGGCTCGGCCCCGGATGGTCGCAAGGTGAAGGGAACCATTCACTGGGTTTCCGCCCGCCATGCGCTGCAGGCAAAGGTCAGACTCTATGACCGCTTATTTACTGTGGAACATCCGGATATGGACAAAGAAAAGGACTTCAAGGAATTCATCAACCCGGATTCCCTGCAGACCCTGGAAAACTGTATGCTTGAGCCCACGCTTGCCAATGCGGACGAAGCCGACCGGTATCAGTTTGAACGACAAGGCTATTTTTGCCTGGACAGTGAGGACAGCGCACCGGGTAAACCGGTATTTAATCGAATTGTCACCCTTCGTGATTCCTGGGCTAAATTGGCCAAGAAAAAGTGATACTTTTTAGCCCACCGAAGCAACGGCAAGATGTACTGTCAGTGCAAGAATAAACAGTACCACCACCGAAGCCAAAAAAATCCACACGCAGCATGCAAAGGAAATTGTTGCCAACTGCCTGAGAAACATGCAAAGACCCTTGGCGAGCACAACACTACAGGCCAGGGGGAGAGCAATACTGAGGACAAGCGCCTGATAGCAAACGTTGGCAATTTCCCTCGCTACAGTATTTTCTTTAGCCCTGGTATATTCACAATACAATATATTTTTCTGCATGGTCCCCCCTTTCGTTTACTCAGGAGTCACGGCACGATCGTGCATCAGCATTTTGTGGACTTGAAGGATCTCCTGCTCAAGTCAATATCCCGTCAGCAAAATCTCCATATCCAGACTCATGCAGAATGTGTTCCATAGGGACCATTTTATAGGGAAAAAGAAAAAATAGAGGTTCAGGCAACTCCAAGTTTTCCTAATCGGAAAAGTGAACGCACCCCACCGTATCGAATAAAAACCAGGGTCCGCCGACCTAATTCTTTTGCTTCGCCACCCCCTGTTATGCCGTCTTTACCAGCCTAATGTCATCGATCCAGACCGTTCCCTTTCCATCAACGACAAGGCTTATTTTCTTTTGGACGGAAAGTCTATTTGATATTTCTTCATCTTCCGCCAGAGCGTAGTTTTGTCGATGCCAAGATACTCTGCTGTTTTGGTTCTATTGCCGTCAAACAACTTCAGGGCTGCCAATATAGTCGTTGTTTCGGCATCGGAAAGGGGCTTCGCCTCCTCTATGATTTTGTTTTGAACCTTTCCTTCCCCTGACCGCAGAAACCCTTCGGGCAGGCAACCCAGATCAATAACCTTGTCTTGACATACGGCAAAAGCGTACTCGACAATATTCTCAAGTTCCCGGATATTGCCGGGAAACTCGTGGCGCATTAAGGCGTTGAGGGCTTTTGTGCTGATGAATTCAATGTTCTTGTTTTTCTCAACATTAAATTTATCAATAAAATGTTGGGCCAGCAGCGGGATATCTTCCGGTCGTTCGGAAAGAGGCGGCAGTGAAATATTGATAACACTGAGGCGGAAAAACAGATCTTCACGAAAAACCTTTTTCTTGACCAGTTCTTTCAGGTTTCTGTTTGTAGCCGCAATGACACGCTGAACCAAAGGGGCAATATCACCTATTTCATCAAGAAAAATAGTACCATTTTCAGCCAGAGAAAAACGACCAGGCTTATCTTTTACGGCCCCGGTAAATGCTCCTTTCTTAAAACCGAACAATTCCGACTCCAGGAGCGTATCCGGAAGTGCCGCACAATTAAGCGCAATAAAGGGTCCTTTTCTTTCGCTTAATTCGTGAATTGCTTTGGCAAAAAGTTCCTTACCCGAACCGCTCGCTCCCTCTATCAGAACAGTACTATCGCTCTTGGCGAAACTGGGGAGAACGGAAAAAATCTTCTGAATCTTTTCGTTTTTGCTGATGATATGATGAAAACTATAACCTTGGGATTTTGCCACGCTATGATCCGCTTGCAACAAACCAGCCGAGGAATCGCCGGAGGCCTCATCCGGGCCAATCAATGTGTGAACAACCACCACACCGACTGCTACGCCTTGTGAATCCTTCAAAACGCTTGCGCTGGCCATGGTCGGTATCTCTTTACCATGCCTGCTGATGATCGTTGTCCTGATGCCCTTGACCGACTTCTTTTCCTTTAACGTTTTGTGCACGGGACAGTTGATGTCGCAGATATCACACTGCAATATATCGCGGCAGCTGAGTTTTCCTTCCACTTCTTCCCTGCTGTAGCCGGTGAGCAAAGCGCTTGCCTCATTGATATACGTTACCATCATGTTGAGATCTACAATGAACAGAGGATCGGCAATGACCTTCTTTAGGCTGTTGGCAAGCTCCATCTGGTCCTTGATACTCATCACCATAGTGTTGAACGCACTACCGAGCATCCCGACGGAATCTTTGCTTTTAACCGGTAAAGAAACCGTGAGATCACCTCGGGCAAGTTGCTTTGCCTTGGTGGCAAGTTCCGTAAGCGGTCTGGTAACCAAATAAATGAACCCCAGAATAACGCAAAGGCCGAATAGAGAAATAGCAATGGTCCTGTCCCTTAACTTGGCTATTGCCATATAGGTGCTATCGGTGGAATGCTTGGTCAGGAGTGCGCCAAGGACTTTTCTGGTTTCGCCATGGCAATGGTGGCATTCCTTTTCATTGAGGATTTTATCCATGCTGATCAGGTAACGATTCTTACCCTCCTTTTCTTCAAAGGTCATCATGTCGCCAGGGCTGGCTGTTTGCAGAGCTTTGGTGATGGTATCCACGGCCTGCTCGTCACGAATAAACTGGGAGATTTTCGTGTTCACTTTCTCGGCATCTGTGGCAAAGATGATTCTCTGATCGAAGTCACAGATGACAATTTCAGCTCCCTGCAACCGGTCCTGGATCTCTTGAAACTCCCTGACAATCGAATCGTTGTCGCCCTCCGCCATGGGATGTTTTATACCGGCATAGGCAAGAGCTCCAAGTTCCCGTCCGAATTCGGTCATTTTCTGCCTGAACTCTTTCCGCTGATTCCTGACGCTGAGGCTAATGACTGCAGTCATTACCAGGGCTACGCCTATGGTTAAAATCAGCATGATCTTAAGGGTCAGATGTTCTCTGATAAAAGCAACAACGCTGAACATATACATGCCCTCCGCCATGAATATCTAGTGGGTACCTGTTGAATCCCGTATACCCGTTGTTCTTTTTCCTCTTCGTGTTCTTTCAAGTCCTGCCAGTTTTTCCGGACTTGCCCGCATGCGTAACAATACCAGTCCGCACAGGGTTAAGCTAGTGTCGCGTCAACGATAAAATGGCGCAATATTGCGCCGGATTATTTTGTACCTGTTAGGCACGACTTGGAGAGCATAGTCTACTATGTGACTCAAGTCGTAACAACACAGTGCATCGTTGACAGCCAACAGCTACTCAAGGCTGGGGTGAGTTGCAGCCTCTTCACCATAGAACATTTGCAGTCTCGGGCCCTCAGGCAAAGTTTTGGCCCCTTCTGCCCAGTCCCTACTCCAATAGGTTCAATCAGGTTTCAATTCAGTAATCCTGAAATATTCAGGTATTCCCGGCCTGACGGAATATTTTTTTACAATGGGCTTATAGCCATTGGCAGAAAGAGTGAGTTTGTAATCCCCGGCTGGCAGACCAAAAAAACCAAAGCATGTATTGTAGCAGACATCATCACGCATGATAAGGTAATCATAATTATTGACATCATCGCCCTTAACTTGCTGGAGCACCCGATGCACCCCGTTGCCTTCTAAGGTAATCGATTCGATCTTAATTTTACTGTCCTCCGGTCGATATGTATAATCCGGCATACCAACAATTTTATCTTCCGGCATCAGTGAAGCTGTTACACACCCACGAATCACCCCGTCAGGGGTAACGACGAAATCCAGCTCTCTTGTTGTATTGCTCTCAACAGATACAGGGACATGTTTCTTCCCTGGTTTTCCTGCCATTGTGACAATGCTTGCTAAATAATCCCCTGGAGGAAAAGGCCCAATAATTCTGCCATTATCATCAGCAGTTAAGAAGACAACGGTATCCGCATCCTTTTTCCGGACAGGACGAAGAATGAGCGTGGGACTAGGCCTCACACCGTCGAATTCATAGTTGTAGGTAAAGTGGATCTTAATATGCCCCCCGGCTCCTCGGAGTGACGCACTTTGTTTTTCATCAAACGAATTGAGAATTGTATTATACTGTGTCACCACTTCCTTGCTGAAAAGGATACTTGTATGGTCCTCATTGAATGTATAATTCATTTTAGCCTCGGCCTGAGGCCTATAGTCCAGGATACTGGACAGGGAAATTGTACCATCATTGTTCGACTGAAATGGGTTACGATTTCCCCTGTGCCCTGAAAACATATAAAAGCTGATAGGTTCCGGCATTTTTTTCCTGTATAAAGATTGGATAAAATCGCCTTCCGGTTGCATATCAATCCAACTCGGAATTACGGCCGGAGATTGCTGGACACCGTATTCTGCCATTCTATCCCCGCCCCAGGGTGTTGCCAGTGAAATAAAGAGTTTTACATAAGGGAATTGTTGACCATAATCGACAATAAAGGATCTGGCGATCAACCCGCCCATACTGTGGGCCGTAATATACATCTTGTTGAATTGATATTTGGTTTGCAGGTTGGATAGCTTCCAGAGCAACAGGTATGACATACTCTGTATACGGGCTCCGGTCGGATAATAAAAAAACCATGGTTGGAAACGATTTCTGTCTATATTATTAACAAAATACCACCAGCCGTTTGGTGTTCCGCCAGCTCCGTGTATAAAAAGGATAGGTGTTTTTTCAGGGTCATATTCTTCGAGGAAATAGATATTCCCACCAAACTGCTTAAAAAATGAAAAAGGCTCCCAAAAGCCTATTGATCCATATTCCTCAGCAAAACGTTCATCATCTAAATCCGTTATGTCGCCCGCCTGCCGGCTATGGAGTTTTGCAGGTTTAACCGAGGAAATTTCAGAGCCGCGGGGTATCTCTATATTGCTACCCTCATCAGGAATAACGATATCAATATCAAAAACAACACCAACCGCTGGCGCACTGACCAATTTGGGATCGCCATATTGCCCGGCCGGTTCACCTGCCTCATAAACCAGGTTGCTGTTTTTATCCCAAAACGCAAAAACGTTATAGTTCCCTTGATCAACCATAAGTTCATATTCACCGGAATCGTGCAATACCGTATAATGTGCTATCTTGTTATTTTCACTCATCGAGCAGGCTGCGACAATTATCGGCCCATTTCCCGGAATGTTTGCATATATACGCCCGATTATAACTGTGGATCCCTGTCCCCTACTTACATCTTTATTTAATTTGACCAGAGCACAGCCCGTCGTAACAAAACAGAGTATAAAAAGAGTAATGCTCATTCCTGGGGTAATCGACGGTATGCCTGTCTTCAAGTTATGTAGTGCAGAGTATAATGATTTCAACTTGTAAACCTCCACTTGGGAATACGTAACCTGAGCGTCTCAAAGGTACCAACTATCAACTCCTTGGCAAGGAAAACAGGATAGGTGCCACCTGGTAAAAACTCCTTTTCAAAGTATAGAGCCCCACCTAAAGACAAAAACATACATTTTCCTCTTTTGCCTGGATTGCAGAAGCAATTTACCCTGTATTTTCATTTAACGGATCATTATCGTTACCATAACCGACTGGGATAGCA
Organism: uncultured Desulfobulbaceae bacterium; assembly: GCA_945787305.1. Taxonomy (GTDB): domain Bacteria; phylum Desulfobacterota; class Desulfobulbia; order Desulfobulbales; family Desulfobulbaceae; genus DRLX01. The sequence goes on from CALZIH010000007.1 coordinate 29,067, forward strand.
AAATAAACAGCATGCTATCACAGGCTCCAACCATCGCTCCTTTTCTCCTGCTCAAAAGCAAGGGTACTCAAACAGGCAAACACCGGGTCGGACTGGAGTGATCTTTATTCAGTTTTTCTTCAACTCAGCCCAGTGTGTCTGCTTTAGCTGCTTGCCAAAAATCGTAGTTCCCTATTATTCTCCTTGGCAAGGTGACACCAGTAGAATATCTACAGAATATTCAGCTGGAATTATCTCAATTGGTGTGGGTCGAAAAAAGGGGGCAGTTACACTTCTCTTGAGCAACCTTCATCAAAAGCATGACCAAACACATAAGGAACCTATATATTTATGAACGGAACGCGATGCATAGTGGCCGGAGGCTTCGTCGACGGCACCGGCGCCGATATGCGCAGAAATATCTTTCTGGCAGTACAGAACGGCATTATTACCGCCATCGGCTCTGTGGAAGACCTACCCCTAGATGAGGGGAGGCCAATCGAAGACCTCTCGCACTGTACCATTGTGCCGGCGCTGGTTGACTGCAGCGTCTCCCTGTCACTATCACCCTCAGTGGACCAAAAGGTTCGGGAAGCCACGGAAAAGGCCGAGGTTGCAAAAAAAATGGAAATGATTGCGCAACATATCGGTTACTGCCATGCACACGGTGTACTGGGAGTAGCCGATAGCGATGATGGTTCCGGCATGGTCAGAAGGTATCAAGAACAAATATCACAGGGATGCATAATCGACATTCGATCTTCCGGCAGACTGTGCCGAAGCAGGCAGTACTGTACAACAGGCAACTCGGCAGGCAATGATTTTCTCAAGATCGACTATTCCGGCAATATCGAAGACCAACAAGCCCCATATTCCCTGCTTACCCATGAAGACCTGCGCACGATTCTTCAACACAAGGGTAAAAACAAGGCAGTTGTGGTGGCCAATGGACGGCAACAGGTTGCGGAAGCGCTTGAAGCAGGGTGCGACGCAATCGAACAGGGTTACGATATGGGCGAAGACAATCTCAAAAAAATGGCGGAGAAAAAGATCCTGTGGATTCCCAGTGTACTGCGGACCAAGAATGCCTTGGACGGTGCGTCCGGGGGCGGGGAGGTGGGTTGTCGCTTCTCCACCCGCTATGTGGCACAGGGAAAGCCGGTTCCCGGCGCCGAGGCTTTTTGGAAAAAAGTGTTTGACGGACAGCTCGCGCAATTGCGCCTGGCAAGGACATTGGGAGTGACAACCGCTGTGGGAACTGGTGCAGGCAGTGTCGGCATACTCCATGGTGAGTCTATGGTCGAGGAATTGAAATTGTTCATCAAGGCCGGCTATTCGCTGGAGGGGGCTATTCGTTGCGCATCGAAAAACGGAGCCGGATTCTTGGGCATAGATAATCTTGGAGAACTTACCGTCGGCCGCAAAGCAACCTTCCTGATTACCAGGGGATCTGTGAAGCAGCTGCCAAGAAAACTTTCCTACCTGGAAGGTATCTACGTTGATGGAGCGCCCTGCGGCACATATCACAAAACGCCTGCCAACAACGGATGATAGAAGTAACAACAGGGAGCACAAACGGGTTTACGCCCCAATGCTCCACAGGCTAATTATGCCTGATCGCCAGCACATCTCAGTTTCATAGGAGAACAACAACTATAACGTGGTCTGTCCGCAAATATCCATATAACTGGTAGTGCACTTGGAACTTGAATTCACCTTGGATTAAGCCTTAATTGTCCTTAATACATCTCACACTCTGGCCGTACCCTCTAGGGTCGAAGCTTTCTATGGCTGTAGTGTTGTTTATTTTCATTGATACTGCATCCTGTCGTAAAATTCTCATCTGTACAT
>CALZIH010000008.1 GCA_945787305.1 uncultured Desulfobulbaceae bacterium
CCCCAGGTGACAAAAACACCAGGAATTCCTGCCCGCCTTGCGGCCTCCATATCTTTACCATTATCACCGACCATCAGGGCAAAATCCTGATCAGGATTATAACCGTACCCGTCAAGGATAAGATGCAGCATGTCCGGATGCGGTTTGTATTGTTCAACGTCTTCACTACCTACAATCCGGTCAAAACGATTTTCAACCCCCAGGTGGGTCAACATCCTGCCGGCAAACTGCGCAGGGGCATTGGTCGCCACACTGAGACGAACACCAAGAGCGGCAAGATCACCCAGAAGCTTGTCGATTCCATCGTAGAGGCGTGGTGTCTGGATACACTGCTCATGGTAATGCGCTTCAAAAACAGACTTTGCCTCGGGCTCATACAGCGATGTCTGGTAGAAAAGTTGAGCAAGGTTACGCTGGTCCCGGTTAATCGCCTCGACAACAAAATCGGTAGTCAGCGGGTCAAGCTGATAGACGGTTGCACGGACATGATTAACCGAGGCGGTAATATCCCGCCCGGAATTAATCAGGGTACCATCCATATCAAAAATAACAATGTGCATTCTTGAGAGACCCTTCTTTTAATAACTTCCTGCTGGCGTTTCAGCCAATTTCATTTCAACCTTATCCCACAACCCTTACGGGATTAGCTTGGCTTGCGCAACTGTTTTTGAAACGAGTTTTGTACTTGATAATAAATCCAAACACCATCTGATGCATACAGTCGAGTTGACCTTCTGTCCATATACTGGTACCTAACCACCAACGGGCGACAACAATATATTGGAAATCTTTTTTGACGATAGTCCATACATTTGACTTTTTACATGGCCATAACCATTCATGATGCACTGAACGTTTTCCACATCTGACACTCTGTACGACAATCTCCATGAAAAAACTGGCATTATCCCTGTTGTTACTGCTGCTTACCCTGGCAGCATATAGCTTATGGAATACACTTGAACACCTGAACGGGCAGATTACGGAACGCTTTGAAGGGAGGCGATGGGAATTACCGGCCAGGATCTATGGGCGACCGCTGGAACTCTATATCGGGAAGGAGCTCGAGCAGGCACAGCTTTTGCGGGAACTTGAGCTGCTCCAATATACGGAAACGACACGCCTGGAAAAAGCCGGCGAATATCGCATTGACGGCAACCGAATCACTATCCACAGCCGCGGCTTTCATCTACCCGATGGCAAGCAGAATACTACTCTTGTAGAGCTTGGCCTTACAGACAACCACATCGCCTCCCTGAACATTGAGGACGACAACCAGCAGCTCACCCTCTTTCGACTGGAACCATTGCATATCGCCTCCATCTATCCCGGCGATAACGAAGACCGGCTGCTCATCCGCATTGAAGACACCCCGGACCTGCTGATCAAGACCCTGCTGCTCACCGAAGACAAAAAATTTTATCAACACATCGGAGTTCGCCCGTTGGCAATTTTCCGCGCTCTGCTGGCCAACATCAAAGCCGGAAAAACCGTACAAGGCGGCAGCACCCTGACGCAGCAGCTGGTAAAAAACTTTTTCCTTTCCAGTGAGCAGAGTCTACGCAGAAAGTTCAATGAAGCCCTCATGGCCTTGCTCCTGGAGTACCATTATACAAAAGACGAAATCCTTGCCGCGTATCTCAATGAAATATACCTGGGCCAAGACGGTAAACGTGCCATCCATGGCTTTGCCCTGGCAAGTAGGTTCTACTTTCAACGCAATATCGATGAACTTGCTCCGGAGCAGATCGCCCTGCTGGTGGGGCTAGCGAAAGGGGCCTCTTTTTACCACCCCAGAAAACAACCGCTCAGAGCCAAAGAGCGACGCGATCTTATACTGACAAACATGGGGCACGCCGGTCTGTTAGCCTCTGAAGACGTCGACCATCTGCAGAAAAAGCCCCTGGGCGTGAGCAAGCGCATACCGTCTGGCATAACCCGCTATCCAGCCTTTCTTCAGCTCGTGCGAAACCAGCTCAGGCGTGATTACCGCCCGGAAGACCTGCAAAGCGAGGGGCTTTCCATATTCACCACCTTTGACCCCATTATTCAACGGCAGGCTGAAGAGAGTCTGCAAAAGATATTGAATGACTTAGAGCGGGAACGAAAGATGACAAAGGAGTCATTGCAGGGTGCCTTTATTGTAGCCTCCGTAGACCAAGGGGAGGTGCTGGCCGTGGTCGGCGACCGATTCCCGGCTCAGGCGGGATTCAACCGGGCCCTAAGCATGAGACGCCCGGTTGGCTCGGTGATTAAACCGGCTGTCTACCTGAGCGCCCTGGGCCTGCCGGAAAAATACAATCTACTCACCCTGCTTGACGATTCCCCACTGGTAATTCCCACTGGTAAGGAAGACTGGCAACCGCAGAACTTCGACAAAACATTTCACGGCCCCGTACCTCTGCGCCAGGCACTGGTTGAATCTTTAAATGTTGCTACCGTTCAACTTGGACTGGACATCGGCCTTGATTCGGTAATCCAAACCCTGCATCGTTTGGGAATACAGGAAGATATTCAGCCTTTTCCCTCATTGCTGCTCGGAGCGGTTGAACTTCCTCCTGTTGATGTTCTCCAGATGTACCAAACCATTGCCGCCGGAGGGTACAAAACACCGTTACGTTCAATCCTGGCCGTTACCGACCAACAGGATCAATTGCTGCAGCGCTACCCACTGACCGTTGAACAGGCGGCAGACCCGGCTGCAGTGTTCTGCCTCAACACGGCCCTACAAGAGGTAACCGTAAGCGGCACCGGCCACTCCCTGCAACGCCTGCTGCCGGCTGGCCAGGCGGTTGCCGGCAAGACCGGCACCACCGATGATCTCCGCGATTCATGGTTTGCAGGATTCAACAACTCACACGTCGCCGTAGCCTGGGTAGGCCGCGATGACAACGGATCAACCGGGCTGACCGGATCCACAGGTGCATTACGGGTCTGGGCAGCGACCATGGGAGCTATTACCACCACCCCATTGGATCTCCAGCCGCCGCCGGATATTGACTTATATTTTTCCGATATCCAGACAGGCAGACTCTTCAGTGATCAATGCCGACAAGGAGAACTGGTTCCTTTTATCCGTGGAGGACTGCTGCCGCCCGTCATTCCCTGTAATGGCCCCATGAAGGGGCAGAACGAAAACAATATTGAACAGACTATTCAACAGGGCATACAACAACTTCTGAGGATTTTTCAATGATACAGAAAACGTTCATCACTCTCAGCCTCCTGACCCTCCTTATCGTTCAGGGCTGTGCAACGCCCCCGTATCGACCGCCAACGCCGTACCATAAAAAAGATACGCCACAGCCTTCGGTCGACAGTAAGGAGACCCTGCCCGACTCAGCTGAACCGGCCAGACCACCTGCAAGACAACCGGTAAGCCCCATTGTCCGCGACATCAGTCAACAGGCAAGCCAACTAATGCAAAACGGAAACCTGGATTCTGCCGCCCAGACACTGGAACGAGGCCTGCGTATTGCCCCGAAAGATGCCGCTCTCTGGTCACAGCTGGCAGCTGTCCGACTGCAACAATTGCGCTATGGCCAAGCGATATCCCTGGCCGCAAAATCGAACAGCCTGGCAGGTGGAGACACCATTCTTATCCGCAGGAACCAACACATTATCGAAACGGCCCAAAGAGCAAGAAACACAAAAAAATATAAATAATTAACGACTTAAAAGCAACAGCCCGGCCTTTTACCTGTCCGCCCTTCCCCTTGCAATAAACAGATGAATGTTTATCTTGAGATTATAAGGAGCAGGAATTTGCTTAAAAGCATAGCTTCTATTCAGGAGGTAAATTATGGCACATACATGTACGACATGTGGCGCGGTAGCCGATTCACCAGGCCACCTGTGTAACCCTTGCGATGATGAGACATCCTGCAGCTTCTGCGGTGCACCGGAAGTGGACAGCAAACATGTCTGCTCGGATAAACTTTCCGCCATGCAATATGTATGCGGAGGTTGTGGCCGAGTGGCCGTGGAAGAGGACAACCTTTGTGAACCTCAACCCATCAAGAAATAAACAATCTCCCTTAAACCTTCCAACACCCTCATAGAGCCCCCGGCCCTGTCCTGCAGGAATGGGGGCTGTTTATTATCGGCCAAAGGCCATTGCATAGAGAATCATGCCGTTGGTGTCCAGGAAATCGGCCACCTCCCGGTCATAAAATGCACCGATTCCACTACAACCAAGACCTTGTAAGATGGCTGCCAGGTATATTCGTTGGCCGATAAACCCGGCTTTCAACATTATGGGCAGGTAATGGTCAGCATTGCTGACAAGAAATAGAGTGGCTGCACTATCAGCCCCCAAAACCTGTTCCAGGCACAGGTACCCGGCCATGGTTGAAAAATTTCCTGAGCGCAGACAGGTGTCTCCCAAATACAGACCGGGCGTCATCCCTTCTACCCGATGGACGACAATAAACAGGTCGAGTAATGTATCGCAATCAATACCCATGCCGCTATTGGCCGCACGGAGTACCGCCTGATATTGACGGGATTCAATAGTCTGGGCGGTGAACGATCGAATTGACCTCCGCTTGACAATTGCCTGCGAGAGAAGATCGGTATCAGCCGCATAGGGATCGCCTGCGAGACCGGGCTGAGTAAGAGAAGGTGTTTGAACTTCTTGAAAGGTCTTTTCTATCACCGTATCTTCGACAAAAAATCCGCTTCCATTGACATATGGGATCTGCATGGCCGGGGGGATGGTCGTTTTTTCTTTCCTATCCCCACAAAATACCATGGCCATGGGAAGTTCTTCCCCTTTGAAACCGAAATCCTTTTGCACCCGCTGTCGGTCAAAACAGGTGTGAAACGAACAGGAGATACCGGCACAACTAGCCGCCGCTTCAATAGCCCCCAGCAGATGTCCACTATCGAGGAGACAATAGCGAAAAGCGCGATGCCCGTACTTCCAGCTTGACCGGTAATAGATGGCCGTGACCAGGAGGACCAGTCCTTCCTGCTGACGGTTCTGGGAACAATAACCCTCTATTCCCTCTTGCTCCGAAAGGGAATGAAGCAGGCGAAGGTTCTGCGATGCCGGCTCAACATGGTAGATTCCATTGGTAAGTCCGGATACGCCCCTGGCCTGCAAGTACAGTTCACAGGGATACAGGGCGCCGGCGGAGGGATTTGCCCGAAGCGAATAGGTACCGCCCGGGTATTCTTTGTGGGCGGTGAGCCCACAACTGTGGTAGAGGAATTGCCGCAGCTCAGGCAGTTCGGCCAGGGAAACCGTTGGGAATTTCTGCGGATATTCTTTAAAAACGTCCGGCTGCCGACTCCAATCCATACCGCGGCCGGACCGTACCGACTCCCAGGTATGTACTGTCGAATAATGATAGCTACTCATTGAGTGCTACTGAAAATATATCGCTAACCCTCCCTTGGAGTGGCTAGGCAGCCTCTTCACACTCTTCCCGGTATGGATTGATGGTCAGCACCGGGCAACAGGCCGTTTTCACCACCTTGTCGGCAACGGAACCAAACATGATCCGTTCCAAACCTTTATAGCCATGGGTACCCATGATAATCAGGTTGGCATTAACCTCGACTGCATAGTTCAGGATCTCTTCGCCGACATCACCAGCCAACACCTTGCTCGTTACGGAAACAACACCGGCAGAATCCAACATCTCCTTATTCTCTTCAACAAAGGAATCCATTCGCTCCTGAGCGGACCGAAAGAGTTCTTCTTCCAGGTTAGGAAGATTAACCGGCGGCACAAAGAATCCACTGTAGTCCTCAAAGCTCTGTACCACAAAGAGAAGATGTAATTCCGCCTTAAAAGTACCGGCGACATAGGCTGCCGACTTGGCCACCTTACCGGCATTTTCAGAGAAATCAATGGGAGTTACCACGGTTTTAATTTCCTGCATACAGAACCTCCTTATTCCAGGTACCCAAGAAGAAATGTTAACGATGCCAAATCACATCGTCTGTTTCCTGTATTCTTACATTGTATTGGGCAGAGTTGCACAGGAAAAGCTGCTTTACAAGAAGAATTCATTAAAGAAATACAAAGCAGTTGACCCTAGACGGGAAGATGAATATACTTTATGTTTTGATAATTTAACCTTGTTTGAGGTTTTTACAAGAGAAGCGACTTTCCGTAAATAACAGGCGCTTCATTTCATTCTGGAGAACACCATGGAGTTTGAACCCAAGTGGATCGCCTGGGAGATCACCCGCCGCTGCAACCTGAAATGCGTTCACTGCCGCTCCTCCTCTGAGCTAGACGTACAAGGACACCCGGACTTTACTCTTGCAGAAGCCAAACGCGTTCTTGACGATATCCACAGCTATGCTAATCCCGTGGTTGTCCTGTCCGGGGGCGAACCCCTCTTGCGAGACGACGTTTTTGACATTGCAGCCTATGGTACAAAACTGGGGTTGCGAATGTGCATGGCCACCAACGGAACGCTGGTCAATGAGGAAACCTGCAGAGGAATCAAAGAGTCCGGCATCAAGATGGTCTCGCTCAGTCTGGACGGAGCAAGCGCAGCGGTCCATGATGACTTCCGCAACCAACCGGGTGCCTTTGAGGGGACCATGCAGGCCATTAAACTTTTTAATGAGCATGGCATCCCTTTCCTCGTCAACTCCTCATTTACCAAAAGAAACAAGGAAGAAGCGCCCAAGATCTATGAACTGGTTAAGGACTTAGGCGCAACAGCCTGGTACCTGTTCATGATTGTCCCCACTGGCCGGGGAGAGGATATCATGGAAGAGTTGATTCCGGAATCCGAATATGAGGACATCCTCAATTGGCACTACGATATGGAAAAAGAGGAACCGGACATGCTGGTTCGCCCCACCTGCGCCCCGCAATATTACCGGATTGTCCTGCAGCGCTCAAAAGAGGAAGGAGAAAAATTCAAGCGGCGCAGCCTGAAGTTCTCCACCGGCGGCTCCAAGGGGTGTCTGGCCGGACAACTGATCTGCCTGATCGATGTGGACGGCAATGTACTGCCCTGCAGTTATTTCCCCAAAAGCGCGGGCAATATTCGAGAGCAGTCACTTAAGGATATCTGGGAAAACTCGAAACTTTTTCTGGAGCTTCGCGATTTCAAGAGCTACAAGGATAACTGTGGCCGTTGCGAATATGTCAATGTCTGTGGCGGCTGCCGGGCCAGGGCCTACGCCATGAGCGGTGACTACATGGCCCAGGAACCCTTTTGTAATTATCAACCCGGATCGTAGATAACGCGATAGAAAGAAAAAATACCATAACAACAAGGAACAAGGAAACACGATGAATGACACCTTCTTAAAAGCCTGTCGTGGTGAAGCAACCGATTATACTCCTATCTGGATCATGCGCCAGGCTGGACGGTACCTGCCCCAATATCTCGAAGTACGCGGCCGCGGCAAAGGGACCTTCCTTGACCTGTGTAAAGATCCGGCCCGCTGCACCGAGGTAACTCTGCAACCCCTTGAATTCTTCGGCATGGATGCGGCCATCCTCTTTTCTGACATCCTGATCCCCATGGAACCCATGGGACTGAATCTGGAATTTCACGAAGGCCGCGGACCTGTTTTCACCGATCCGGTCCGCGACCAAAAGGCTGTGGACGCGCTTATGATTCCCGACCCGGAAGCGACCATGCCCTTTGTCCTGGAAACCATCAAACTCTTGCGGGCCGAACTCAAGGTACCGCTGATCGGTTTTTCCGGCGCCCCGTTTACCCTTGCCACCTACCTGATTGAGGGCGGCTCCTCCAAGGTCTTCCTGGAAACAAAAAGAATGATGTTCCAGGCACCGGATCTCTACCATAATCTGCTCCAGAAAATCACCGACTGTACAAGCCTCTATCTCCAGGCCCAGGCAAAGGCCGGAGCCCAGGCCCTGCAAATTTTTGACTCCTGGGCAGGTGTCCTTGCACCCGGCGATTATGCACGTTTCGCCCTGCCCTATGTACAATCGATCATCCGCGACCTGCGTAAAGTGACTGATGTGCCAATCATCTATTTTGCCAACAACGGATCCACCCTGGTTGAACACACCGTCACCGCCGGGGCCGATGTTCTTGGCCTGGATTGGCGGATCAATATCAAAAAAGCCATAGCGATGGTGGGCGATCACGCCGTCCAGGGCAACCTCGACCCGATAGCCCTGTTTCTTCCGGAGAATGATCTGCGACAGCGTATTAAACAATTGCTGGAAGATGCCACTGAGGCAAAAGGCCACATTTTCAACCTCGGCCATGGTGTTGTTCCCCAGACCCCACCGGATCAGGTTCGTATTGCTGTCGATGCCGTTCATGAGTTCAGTGGTAAATAAGCGGTAGCCTCATCGGTCCTGTACAATGTCCATTCCCGATACCGCGACCTGCATCCGTCTCATGGAAGAATACGAGATGCTGGACAATATCCGCCATCATTCTTTGGTCGTGGCTCGGGTTGCCGACGTGCTGGTTACAGAGCTGCATGACGATGGCATACAATCTCGAGCATCAGACAGGGCTCTCGTCCTTGCTGGTGCATTACTGCATGACATAGCGAAAACACCTTGCCTGGATAAAAGCTGTGACCATGCGAGTGCCGGCGCTGATATCTGCCGACGACACGGCTACCTGGAAGTTGCCCATATAGTAGAAGAGCACGTTATTCTTAAGGACTATGACCTTGGCCGCTTCAAAAGCGGCAGGTTCAATGCCCGGGAGATTGTCTATTATGCCGATAAACGGGTACGGCATAATCAAGTTGTCAACCTTTCCGAACGGCTCGACTATATCATTGAACATTACGGGAATAACGATCCTGAACGCCATGAGTTGATCCGGAAAAACTTTCAACGCTGCCTGGAACTGGAACATGCCATGTTTACATTCCTTCCCTTTACCGCCGAATCACTGGAACAACGGATACGGTTTCCGCAACTCCCTGAAAAAATGTGGGATGACCCATGGTCGTAAACAGTTTTGACTGGATCGAAGATTACCCTGCGGCGGTAACGGTCTGCGATTGCGAGGGCATCATCGTGACCATGAACAGACGCTCCATTATACAATTTGACAAAAGAGGTGGTGCAAAGCTTATCGGCACCAGCCTGTTTGACTGCCACCCGGAATCGGCCAACACCATGATTCGCAACATGTTACAAACCCAGCAGGCAAACGTCTACATCACCGAAAGCGCATCATCGGGTCGCAGACTTATTCAGCAGGTGCCCTGGTTTAAACACGGGGCCTTTGCCGGTATTGTCGAAACCAGCTGCGCCATCACTGAAAACATTCCTGTTAACAAAAGGGAGTAGAAGGGCATGGAGATCCTCTTTCTCGGCGTGGGGGAGGCCTGCGACAGTGCCCACGGCAATTGCTCCGCCTTGGTGACAACCGGGACAAGACGTATTCTGCTGGATTGCGGATTTTCCGTACCACACCGCTTTTTTCGCATTTGTGAAGATCCGGACTGCCTGGATTACGTCTGGATATCCCATTTTCATGGCGATCATTTCTTTGGCCTGCCACTGCTGCTGTTACGTTTCTGGGAAATGGGCAGAACCCGCCCCCTGCAACTTATCGGACAAGAAGATATTGCGCAAACAACATATACAACCTTAGAACTTGCCTACCCCGGCTTTACCGAGAAACTCAGTTTTCCTCTCCAGTTTCACATTGTCCAACCGGGTACCTCTCTGCAGCTCGACACCCTGCACCTGCAGGCCACCCAGACAATCCACTCACAGTGCAACTACGGCCTTCTCGTTGATGATGGTCGACACCGCCTCTATTACAGCGGTGACGGCAGACCAACCCAACAGGTTCGTCAGCTAGTCCACGGCTGCGATCTTGCTCTACACGAGGCCTTTACCCTGGAAGACACCATGCCCAGCCACGGATCGGTCTCAGGATGTTTGCAACTTATGCGGGAAGCAAAAGTCAAACAGTTGGCCCTCATCCACCTTGAACGAACAACCCGGCGTGATCAACAGGGTGCTATTGAACAATTTCTCTTGCAACAGCCGGGGCTTTTTCTTCCGGTAGATGGAGACATTGTACACCTGGAGTAGCTGACACCTTGACATGTCGAACGCCTCACAGGTATAATCAACTCTAAGTTACGTGCTCCACCATTGCAGCCGGCCTGTTTTAGGCTTGTCCTTTCCTGCTGAAAATCAGCGCAGGCAGGGGCTGTTTTTCGTTATGATGGTACGTAACCCGACAGGCCCTGAACAAAGATAAAAATCACTCTTCATCGATCCGTAATACAGGCAAGACTCTTCCTCCCAGCCCGCCCCAGGCAGGCGATACTATTACAGAGACCATAATTATGCATAAACTCCGTGATCACCTCGCACTGGCCCTTATCATTTTTTTTAGTATATTCGTCAGCCAAGCCGATGCCATGCAAGACGCGCCAAAGATGCCTGGCCAGGAACAGGATCAATTCATCCGCATGGCTGACAATTTTTTTATCATCTACGACCCCTCCACCTCCATGGGCGTGCCGTATAAAAAAAGTGGCCTTACGCGGCTGGAGATGGAAAAGAAGATTATCAGGGAGAGCAACGATTCTCTGCCCGAACTGGGTTGGCAGGCCGGGTTGTACCCACACTGGAAAGGCGGTCTCTGGTTAGGGGGTTCGCCCGAGGCATTTAACCCCTATTATCGCCTGCACAATTACGATAAAACCGAATACGGGCTTGCCATCGACAGGCTGCCGACCATTACCACCGGCCCACCCATGCTGCAAATCGCATTAATGAAGCTTGAATATTTACTTGGCCTTGCCGGACGAACCCAGGTTTTTCTGTTTAGCGACGGCAAGGATTCCATCGTTGAAGGGGTGGAGGAGCCCGAACCCCTGGCCCAGGCAAGGAAACTGGCAAAGCACTATGACATCTGCTTCACGATTATCAGCAGCGCCACAGGGGCAATAGAAAAGAAACTGCTCGCCGATATGGCAGCAGTCAACAGCTGTTCACAAGTTATTGATTTTGATACTGTTGCCGAACACCCAGAACACCTGTTGGGCAAGCTGTACATGGATACTGAAAACGGCTTTAACAACATCCTTTTTGATTTTGACAAATCCGCTATCAAACAGGAATACCGAGAGACCCTGAAAAAGCTTGGCGTTTTTCTTCAGAATAATTCCCAGGCCTATGCCGTTTTCTCAGGATTTACAGATAACATCGGCACCGAGGCATATAACACCGGCCTTTCCCAACGGCGAGCGGAAAGTGTTCGCAAGTACCTGCAGAAAAACTTCAATATAGACGGCAAGCGATTACTCCCCTACTGGTACGGCTACGCAAAACCGGTGGCCAGCAACAGCACCGCCGAAGGCAGACAGCTTAACCGACGGGTGACGATTAGCGTGCGGCAAAACCGCTAAGAGCTACCTGTGGTCAACGCCGTACCTGGTGTGGATTAACTGACCCTAGCCGCAGGCTTCATTGAGCACAAACAGAACCTCGTGCATATACTGCGGATGCCCCTGAACGTTAACTGCCTGGGACAGATCGCTGAAGAAAAGTCCACCAAATTCGTTGCTGCAATCCGGGCACCCCTTCAGCCAGAGCGCATGATGTCGGTAGCGATTTTTAGCTATTTGTCGACACACCCAGCGGCTCTCCCCGCAATCCAAGCAGTAAAGAAGCGTCCACTCTTCGCCCTGTAAAGAGCGAACACAATCGAAACAGACCGGAATTACCAACTCCCGTATGGCTACATCACAGTCGGCGCTCTCATTATATCCAATCGGCAGGACAAGATAATCCGTGGCGGCAATCCGGCTGCTATCAACACCGGGACCATGGTTTAATTGGCAGTGTTCGGAGTCAAGCTCGGCAAGCAGATGAAGTCTATCAAAACTATTCATGGTATCCCTCCCTGGGAAAAGTTCGGCATCATGCCTTTCTTTTCTTATCGGCAGGAAGAGATCCGACATTAAGAAGAATAATTACCAAAAACTGCCGGATTCTTATCAACGCATGAATAAATTACTCCCGCTTGTAACTCGCGGACCACAACCCACAGGCGACCACTTCGCATGTGTTATTGCTCAGCAGGTTCAATATCAGCCTCATCGCTGTCGGGTATTTCAGGTACACTTGGGGCCGTTGCCTCATGGACCTCAGCCTTGCCTTTTTCCCACGTCTCGCGGGTTGCATCCTTTGTTTTGTGCCAGGCCTCTACAGAGGCGTCTTCAGCTTCACCCCATGCTTCGTGGGTTTCATCCTTAATTTTTTCCCAGGATCGCCCTGTTTTCTCTTTTGTCTTTTGCCAGGCTTTTTTTGTAGATTCCCGACTCTGCTGGTACAGTTCTATGGATTTAGCCCTGGTTTTTTCCCAGGTCTCCGCTGAAACTTCTTTTGTCTCCTCCCAAGACCCCTTGGCTGCATCACCAACGGCATGGGTTGCCTCTTTCACCTCCTGACCGGCTGCGTCCCACTTATCCACCTCCGGCTCATCAGCGGCTCTGCCGGGAACGGATAAAAGCAAACAGACCATGACCGAAGAAAGACAATATCCTCTTATTGTACAGCGCTTTTTCATACCTCCTCCTTATCTCATTTCAGTCACCCCCAACGCAGTGAGGGAGCAACAGACGTGTACGGCAGTACAATAAATCGAATATCCACTGCGAACAAGGTCAATTATCGAAATAAATAGACAATTTACAACAAATACACTATATTTTTTGCTTGATTGCGGTTGCATTGTCCATCCTCCACTAGAGCACTTTAAGGGTTCCCCGAATGATCGACAACCCCAATATCATCACACTGCTGGCTCTGTCCTTGAACGGGTGTATACGCTTCTTTTTCCTGCTCCTTCTCCTCCTGGTGCCCGGGACAGGCTCTGCCGTCGAAGACCATCTCTCCCTGCCTGATCGCTGGAACCTCAAAGAGGCCGTCAACTTTGCCCTCAAAAACAATCCGGATGCCAACGTAGCTCGCCATCGAATTGCCTCAGCTCAAGCAGCTATCGACCAGGCCCAGGCCGTTTTTTACCCGAAAATCGGCCTCAATGCCGAATACGGTCAAACCAACAACCCCATGTACTCCTTCGGTAACATTCTCAACCAAGGTTCTTTCACCAATACTATCGACTTCAACGATCCAGGCACCACCGACGACCTCCGCCTTGCCGCCACCCTTCAATACCGAATCTATAATGGCGGCCGTGATCAAGCCGGTGTCCGTGCGGCAGAAGCCCAGCAGCAGGCCGAAGAGCAGCAACGAACAGCCATCCTCTCCGGCTTGGCCTTTGAAGTGGTCCGCAGTTTCTACACCATTGCCCAGGCCCACGAAATCGTGGCTGCTCAAGAATCGGCGATCACTGCCATTACGGCGTCGCATACCGTTGCTGCAGCACGTTTTGAGGCAGGGGACTTGCTTAAGGCCAGCCTGCTTGACATCGAAGTACAGCTTGCCGCTGCACAGGAACAACTCATCCAGGCCCGACACGGTCTTAATCTTGCCAAACGAGCCTTCCTTAACCTTTTGGGACTGCAGCAGCATCAAGTGCACCTTGACCTGGACCAACAATTTCCCCAGGATGTTCCCCAAAACCCCGACGGCAGCATGCGTCCGGAGATACAGAGCCTGGATGCTCAAATTGCAGCCGTTCGAGAACAGCTCAGGAAGGCAAAAGGAGGACACTATCCCACCGCCGATCTTTTTGGCAGTTATCAAGTAAATCAAGGTTTTGTCTACGAAGAAAACAGTGGTAATTCCTGGATGGCCGGAGTCCGCCTCAACTATAACCTGTTTGAAGGAAACAGAACTGCGGCTGAAATTGCCCAAACAAATGCGAATCTGGCTCAATCCCAGGAAATGAAGCGTAAGATGCAACTGGCAATTGGCCTTGAGATCGAAGAGGCACACCTGAACCTGCAACAGGCCGAAGAACGGCTCCAGGTAACCCAAAAAATGGTTGAACTGGCAGAAGAAAGCGCCCGCCTTTCACGGGAACGATTCCGGGAAGGTGTTATCCTCTCTTCAAACCTGCTTGATGCGGAAAACCGCCTCACCGATGCGCGGGTACATACATCCCTGGCCAAGACGGCCAAGGCAATCGCCATTGCCGATTTGCGCAGGGCCACAGGACTGCCACAATTTAGCGAGCCCTGGCACGGTAATGATACAGTCCAGCAGAACTCTTCACTTCAACCCAATTAATATCATGTCCCGCATTCTTCCTCTTGTTCTCTTTTCTCTCTGTTTATTGCTGCAAATCGTCCACGCTTCCACCGAATCCCAAAACGGACCGGTCTCTCTTCCGCCGGTACAGGTGCAGACCATAACGGTCAAACATGAAAACATCGACTCCCGAGTGGAGGTTGTTGGCACGGTGGAGGCCGTTGATCAAGCCGTTATTGCAACGAAAATTTCCGGAACCATAATAGACATTCCAGTGGTACTGGGTTCCACAGTGAGTCGGGGAGACCTGCTGGTCAAAATCAATGCCGACGAAATCTCGGCCCGTGTCCTGCAGGCACAAGCTCAACTTGCTCAGGCCGAGCGCAACCTGAAACGGGAAGAAAAACTGCTCAAACAGAAAGCCTCAACCCAGGAAACGGTCAGATCCATGCGTGATCTGCTTGCGGTTGCTGAAGCCGGACACCGAGAGGCCGCAAGCATGTTGAGTTACACAACCATTACCGCACCGTTCTCCGGGGTCATTACCAAGAAAATTGCCAACAGTGGAGATCTGGCCACCCCCGGCACACCGCTGCTGCGCCTGGAAAACCCTGCACAGTTACAAGTGGTGGCCGCAATACCTGAATCGATCTCCCTACGAATCAGACTGGACGATCGGCTCTCTATTCAAATCCCCGCCGATAACTCCACCCATGAGGGCATTGTCGCAGAAATTTCTCCGGTAATCAGCCCCCGATCTCGAACAGCAGAGATCAAAATCAACTTTAGCGATACGCCGTCGCTCCGCACCGGAATGTTTGCCCGGATCGGCCTCCCAGGGACCGAAACGACCACGCTGATGATTCCCCAGCAGGCCGTAGTGCCCTTTGGTCAATTGGAAAAAGTCTTTGTCGTCCAGCAGAAAAAAGCCCAGCTCAGGCTGGTTCGTACAGGCATGCGCACCAGGGGAATGGTTGAAATTCTTTCCGGCCTCCAGGCCGGTGAGCAGGTCGTCACTGATAACAACCGCCTGCTCGTCAGTGGCCAGCCCCTTATCACTGATAAGTAATCATGGGATCTCTACCGGAACAACACCTGGGTTTTGCCGGCAAACTGGCCACCGTCTTTATTGAATCCAAGCTGACGCTGATCACCATCGTCGCCTCTCTGCTTCTGGGCATGCTGGCTATTTTCCTTCTTCCCAGAGAAGAGGAACCGCAGATCAAGGTGCCGATGATCGATGTCCTGGTATCCATGCCCGGCGCCACCCCTAAGGAGGTGGAAGAGCGGATCTCCATTCCCATGGAAAAGCTCCTCTATGAACTGCCCGGCATTGAGTATATCTATTCCACCTCCATGCCCGGCCAGTCGCTGTTGGTTGCCAGGTTTTTTGTTGGCGAGAAATTGGAAGATGCCATTGTCCGATTGAATCAAAAACTGGCCACCAACTTTGACCGCATTCCACACGGGGTCTCACCACCGCTCATAAAACCGCACACCATTGACGATGTTCCCATCTTGGCGCTGACCTTTCATTCCAAGAATTATGATCACTTTACGTTGCGGCGGCTGGCCGCCCAGGTGGATGATGAGATCAAAAGCATTTTTGATGTCTCGGAGACGACGCTGATCGGTGGCACTCGCCGACAGATACGCATCCTTTTTGATCCACTGCAACTTGCCGCCCGTAACCTGTGCGCAAACGAGCTGATTTCCTCTTTACAACAGGCCAACCGGCAATCCATTGCCGGCAATCTTCTCTCTCTGAACCGGGAAATCCTCGTCCAGACCGGTACATTCCTGGCTTCAGCCGCTGAAATAGGAAGAATCGTTGTCGGGGTCTACGGTGCTAGCCCGGTCTATCTTGATGAGGTTGCCGAGCTCATAGATGGACCGCAGGAACCGGACACTTATGTTCTTTTTGGCCAGGGAGAAGGCACACCGGAAGAAGCGGCAGTAACACTGTCTGTTGCCAAACGCCCCGGAGCCAACGCCGTTCATGTTGTGGAAACGATACTAAAGAAAGTGGAAAGTCTGAAAGGATCCATTATCCCGGAAGATATACAGGTCAGTATAACCCGCGACTATGGCGAGACCGCGGCCGAAAAATCCAACGAACTCCTCTACCATATGGGGATCGCCGTTATCGGGGTGGCGATACTCATTCTCTTATTCCTCGGTTGGCGCGAGTCGACCATTGTCATGCTGGCCATTCCATCGACCCTTTCGCTGACCCTGCTTATTTTCTACCTGTACGGCTATACCTTAAACCGAATCACCCTGTTTGCGCTGATCTTTTCCATCGGTATCCTGGTGGACGACGCCATTGTCGTGGTGGAAAATATCGTCCGCCATATGCGCTTGTCCCATAACAAATCACGGCCCCTGATTCCGGTTGCGATCGAAGCGGTTTCCGAAGTGGGCAACCCGACTATCCTTGCAACCTGGGCGGTTATCGCCGCCATCCTTCCCATGGCTTTTGTCGGTGGCCTGATGGGGCCATATATGCGACCTATCCCTGTGGGTGCCTCGGCAGCAATGATCATTTCAATGTTTATTGCCTTCACCATTACTCCTTGGGCAGCAGTCCGTATTCTCAAGAAGAAGTCCGAAGCCGAACACGTTCTTCCTGATCAGGAACCAGACAGCGACCACGCACCGGATGACGTTTTTACCCGACTCTACCACCGGGTCATGGACCCACTGCTGGCTCACGGTTCCTGGCGCCTGTTGTTTTTTGCCATTATCGTTGCCCTGCTGCTTGGCAGTTGTTCCATGGTTTATTTCAGTCTTGTCAAAGTCAAAATGCTGCCCTTTGACAACAAGTCAGAATTTCAGATCATTGTAAACATGCCCGAGGGCTCTACCCTGGAACATACTGTCAGTATAGCCCAGGAAATGGCGGACGTGGTCGGCCAGGAATCTGAAGTGATGAACTATCAAATTTATGCCGGTACCGCCTCACCCTACAACTTCAACGGGTTGGTCCGTCATTACTTCATGCGCACAGGGCCGACTGTGGCCGACATCCAGGTCAACCTTCGCCCTAAGAGCGAACGCGACAAACAGAGCCATGATATAGCTAAACGAGTCCGCCCGGCGATTGCCGCCATTGCTGAAAAATACGGTGCAGCAGTGGCGGTGGCGGAAGTGCCGCCTGGACCACCGGTGCTGCAGACCCTGGTTGCTGAAATCTATGGCGCCACCGACGATCAACGGGTGGCCCTGGCTGCAGCCGTTAAAGATATTTTTTCCAACACCGCCGGCGTGGTCGATATCGACTGGTACAGAGAAAAAGAACGAAACAAACTGGTCATCAGTGTAGATAAAGAAAAAGCTGCTTTACATGGCATCACCGAAGGAGCTATTAATCGGGCCGTCCAGATCGGATTGCATGGTGTCTCGGTAGACCTCTTCCATCAGCCTTCCGACAAAGAAGAAATTAATATCATTCTGCAATTACCGCTTGCGATGCGCGCCACCATTGACGGCCTGCTCAACATGTCGCTTCGTCCCCAGAATTCGCCCCAGGCACCGCTGGTCCCACTGAGGGAACTGGTACGGGTTGAAGAGCAACCGGTAGCACAGCCGATCTACCGAAAAAACCTGAAACCGGTCACCTATGTAACCGGTGACGTGGCAGGGGCAGCGGAAAGTCCGGTCTATCCGATCCTGGAGATGAATAAGCAGCTGGCGGCTCTCGATGGCCGAGATTTCGGCGGCAGGAATGAAGATATTATTATCTATAATTTAAACCAACCGTTTACCGAAACTGAACCGGCCATAAAGTGGGACGGTGAATGGCATATTACCTTGGAAGTCTTCCGTGATCTGGGCTTGGCCTTCTGTGTGGTCATGATCCTGATTTACATGCTGATGGTTGGCTGGTTCAAGGATTATATCACACCACTGGTGGTCATGGCCGCCATCCCTTTTTCCCTTATCGGCATTCTGCCTGCTCACTGGGCTTTGGGCGCATTCTTCACCGCGACCTCAATGATCGGTTTTATGGCCGGGGCCGGTATCGTTGTACGAAACTCCATTATCCTGGTCGATTTTATAGAGCTGCGCCGTAGTCATGGCCTCCCGCTTGCCGAAGCAGTGGTCGAGGCAGGGGCTGTCCGTTTTCGTCCCATGTTACTGACCGCGCTAGCCGTAGTTGTCGGTTCATCGGTTATCCTGGCCGATCCAATCTTCCAAGGGCTGGCCATCTCGCTGATGTTCGGTGAAATCGCCAGCCTCCTCATCAGCCGGATGGCTGTGCCGGTACTGTATTTTATGATCAAGAAACCACAAGAACAAAACTGAACCCGTTTGGACAGAAGCCTATGGACATAACCGCGCTCTGGATCCTGCTTGATTCAGTTAAAAACCAACCGGAGAGCAACCGCTCTCTGGAACAGGGACTGCTCTCACTCTTTGGCTATGCAGCTCTTTACTTCTGCTGATTGCAGAAAACTAACCACCAACCACTCTATTACGACCCGACTCCTTTGCTTCATACAGTGCGTCATCAACCCGTTTCAGCAACTCGTCGACAGTGTAACCTTCCTCCATATGCGTAACGCCAATGCTCACCGTCAGATGACCCGCTCCTGTAAATGTATGTTCGCTAATTCTCCGCCGCAATCGCTCCCCTAAGGAAAGAGCCATGTCCAGATCCGCCTGAGGCAGTAGTACCATAAACTCCTCACCACCCCAGCGGGCAAGGACATCCGAGTGGCGGATTGTCTCCATACTTAACTGCACCACCTCAATGAGAACCTGGTCGCCGACATCATGGCCGTAGTTGTCATTGACAGTCTTAAAATGATCGAGATCAAACATGAGCAGACAAAATGATTCTCCATAGCGTCCCACCCTTTTCATTTCCCTGGAGAGAAGATCCATAAACATCCGCCGGTTGAATGCTCCGGTGAGGGGATCGGTGGTAGAGAGGTGCCGCAGCTTTTCCTCCGTCTCCTTGAGCACGGTAATATCACGATTGGTCGTCCGCCTTCCACGCCAAACACCATCTTCAGAAAATACAGACTGACATTTATGCCATATCCAGCGGATATCTCCGTCCTTACGGTGTATACGAAAAATCATTTCTGCCGGCCCGCTATGCTCCCTGTTGAGTTGCTGGTGGTGGCGAAGAAAACCCTCCTTGTCATCGACGTGAATAATGGAGCTAAAAAATGCAGGATCCCGATAAAATACTTCTCTTGGGTAGCCGCTTATCTCCTCACAACTGGGAGTAATATACAAATACTGACCATCGGGCCCACGCCAGGCATCCCAATCAATTGAAAATTCGGCCATGGTCTGAAACTTTTCTTCACTCGACTGCAACTGCTCAAGACTGTCTGCCAGATCACGGCGCCCACGGGCTAACAGACTCTGCAAACGTTTCGTTCCTAAATGAAAACTGAAATACAGCAGTACTTCGATCAAAATATAAGCAAACAGCCCAAAGAAAATGTTGTTTTTGAGACTACGGCTAAACTGTTGCATATCCTTGCTTACATTTTGCCAGGCAATGATACTACCGGCAGGTGGCAAGGTATGATTCTGTAAGCCTTCAAAATCATAGAGAGGAAAGCGAACAATCAGGTGCGGAACCGTTTCCAGGTTAACCACTTTCATGGCAAGATCCGAACCGGCCGGCAACAAACCTTTGCGCAAGAGGGTTGTAATAGCCGCTCCGGTGGTCGCCTCCGGCACCAATCCGGATATCGGCGGATTCATCTGTAAGAAACTCTGCAACTGCTCTGGCCGGACATTAGCCTCAAGATGCTCGACGGCAAGTAAAACCGCCATGCCGACATGCCGGGTTCGTGCTGCATTTTCAAGCGTATTTTGATATGAGGTACCGGCTTCCAGGGCACCAATGTATATATCCTTTTCCCTTTGCGGATCATCGACAAAGACCGGAACCACCCCACGAATGCCTGAAAAGATTCGCCCCGATTCGAAACCGGCCACCGGCTGACGTGTCCGGTTGACCATTACTGCAGTATGCCTGACCGCATCCACACGGTCACCGAATGACTCCGGTGCATGAACCCGAAGAAATGACAATGATCCGGGGGCAAGAAGAAAATGCAGCTGCCGAAGATCAGAGTTGCCGGCCAGGCTGTCTCGATAGATTGCTGCACGTTGATACAGCGCCTGTCGAATAGCCGCCGCCCGAATCCCGCCTGTATCGTCGCTTTGTGCAGCAACTGCCTCTTTAGCGGCAAGAAAGAGGTGCTGAATCTCTGTGTCGGCCGCAATGCAGGTGGCCAGCTGAACCATTCGCTGCTCGGTAGCATGTTGGGCCTGCAGGAAAGCAGCTTCAACCTCTTTACCAATCATAGCCAACCGGCTATCCAGGGCACTTTTCGAAGAGTAATAATTTATCAGGATGAAGACGGCATCAAAACCGGCTAACAGCAAGCTGAACAAAAGAAAAACGAGTATTGACTTCCTTTTCATCTGCCTACCTATGTGGTCTTTTTCTCTCTAAACTCTTATTCCTATTGCGCATACTATGTCTCAACCAACTGGATAGCAAGCACTATTCATAACAAGCCTTCGAGTGGACAGAGAACATACTTTATTGTTGTACAATCGGGCAAGCTATGGGATACTTTCGCTAATTTACATTGTATACTCTTCAAGGTGCCTTGAAAAATTAGGGTTTTCGTTCAAAGTCAAGGCATGCGAATAATTTTACCACAGGCATATGGTTGATATTCCGAGGATAAAATTATGAGCATAACGTAGGAGTTGGGCGAAAATACAATTTTTCAAGGTAGCCTTCAATCAGCGCACGGTTAATCATTGGCAACAATCAGACGTAAACGAAAAACGACCAGTAACGCTCCACGTTATACCGCCACCTGCAGTGCCGGCATGGAAAACCTGGTTAAGGCTGAAATCGAAAGTTTTGGCGGAAAAGATGTCACGACCAGTCCCGGAGCGGTTTCCTGGAACGGCAGTCTTGAATCTGCATACCGGGCCTGTCTCTGGTCACGATTTTCTTCACGCATTCTGCACCGGATCGCAGTCTTTGATGCCCCTGATACTGACACCCTGTATCGTCATATTAACGGCATTGAATGGGATATTCATTTTGATCCTACCACAACCTTTGCGGTCTATTGTACGCTTTCCGGCGATTCGCCCATCACCCACAGTCATTATGCCTCATTACGGGTAAAAGACGGCGTCGTTGACTATTTTCGCTCACGCACAGGGAAACGACCGGACATTGACGTTCATCGCCCCGGTATTCGTCTGAACCTACATATAAAGGGCACCAGGGCAAGCCTGGCCATAGACCTTTCCGGTGACAGCCTGCACCGCAGGGGTTATAGAGAACAGGGCGGGCTGGCGCCACTCAAAGAAACCCTGGCCGCGGCCATTGCCAGTCTCAGTGGGGTGGATACACATTTTCCTGCCGACACTGTCCTGCTCGATCCAATGTGCGGTTCCGGCACCCTGCTTATTGAAGCCGCTCTTCTTCTCAGTGACTCTGCCCCAGGACTGCAGCGAAAGACCTTTGGCTTCATGTTTTGGAAGCGGCACAGTCGAAAAATATGGGAAAAACTGGTTGAGGAAGCCCTGGAACGCGAGAGTGCGGGACATGCCCGCCCATGGCCGCAAATCATAGGGTATGACGCCGACCCAAAAGCCGTGGCTGCAGCAAGAAACAACGTTGAACGGGCCGGTCTTGCAGATGCCATCACCATTAAACAGGCGCAGCTTGCCCGTCTACGTTGCCCGAAAAAAAAAGGGCTGTTGATCACCAACCCACCGTATGGCGAACGATTATCTGAAAAGGAAGCGGTCAAATACCTCTACCGCTTTTTAGGTCGTCGATTTGCAGCCGATTTCCCCAGTTGGAGAATGGGATTCTTTTCGGCCAATCCGGATCTCGCCGACATGCTGGGCCTGAGCATGACTGGACGTCATTCCCTGTACAATGGTCCGATCAAATGCCGATTACTGGTCGGTGACTGGAAAGAGCACACAGAACACCCGAAGCAGGGATGGCAGCTATCCGATGAGAAAATAAATGGTGCCGGCAGCGATCTTGCCAACCGCTTGCAAAAGAACTGGGAACAACTGCTTCCCTGGGCGATAAAAAATCACGTCAGCTGCTTTCGCCTCTACGATGCTGACATGCCGGAATACAATCTGGCCATTGACTTCTACGACAGGTGGGTACATGTTCAGGAGTACGCTCCACCAAAGACCATTGCACCTGAAAAAGCCGCTGAACGTTTCAATACCACCCTACAGGTTCTTAAACAATTGTTTTCGCTTGAACGCAGTCAACTGTTCATCAAGACCAGAAAACAGCAGAAAGGAAAAAAACAATACCAGAAGAAAAAAGGGGCTGGAAAGCTATTTGAAGTGCATGAAGGGGGCGCTCGTTTTTTGGTGAACTTCACTGACTATCTTGACACCGGCCTCTTTATTGATCACCGAAAAACCAGGGCTCGCATCGGCAGCCTCGTCCAAGGCAAAACATTCCTCAACCTGTTCGGCTACACCGGTTCAGCCACTGTCTACGCCGCCATGAACGGAGCGACATCCACCACCACGGTGGACATTTCCGAAAACTACCTGGGACGCACACTGGCCAACCTCTCGCTCAATGGTTTCGGAGGGCCCCTCCATACCGTCGTCGAGGCGGATTGCCTGCAATGGCTCAAAAAGGAACGTCAACGATACGGCCTGATCTTTGTCGACCCACCCACTTTTTCCAATGCCCGCCACCGGGAGCAGACTTTTTCAGTACAGGACGACCATGAAGAACTCCTCCAGCTGGCCATGCAGCGGTTATCTCAAAATGGTCTCCTTATCTTTTCCACAAATTTCAGAAAATTCTCCCTCTCAGAAGAGCTCTCTCAAGAATTTGACGTCCTGGAGATAACCGAGCAAACCATTCCCAGGGATTTCAAACAAAAGGGTCATATTCACCGCTCTTTTGAGTTCCGTCACCGCCAGAAGAACCTGGAAGAAGGAGCAGCATGACCAATCCGGCCCGGGAAATAATTCAGCTTGTCGACCAAGACAACCTTGAGATTGCCGCTGTCGCCCGCCAAATCATGCGCGAACAGCAACTCATTCACCGGGCCTCATACATCCTTGTCTTCAACCGGGCGGGAGAACTCTTTGTCCAAAAACGGACCAAGAACAAAGATATCTATCCAGGGCATTGGGATGTGGCAGCCGGGGGGGTGGTTTTGGCTGATGAGAGCTACGAGCACTCAGCCGTTCGGGAACTTGAAGAAGAACTTGGAGTCAGAGGGAAACTAAAATTTCTTTTTGACCAGTATTATGAAGATGCAGACAACCGGGTCTGGGGACGTATTTTTTCCTGCACCCACGAGGGGCCGTTTACCCTCCAGCAAGAAGAAGTGGAAGATGGTTGTTTCATGAGCATCCAGGCTGCCATGAGCCTCAGTGAACAAGAACCCTTTACCCCTGATGGAAAACTGCTGCTTGAGCAGTTGCACAACAACGGAAACCACGAAGAGAAGACAATATGAATTATGGACAACGAAACAAAAGAATTACGAAAACATAAACGATTCTCTGCAAAGGGAACCTTTCAAGTTTATACCTCTGTAAGCAATATCGCCTATCTGGTCTCGGTAAAGGATATCAGCCAAAGCGGGGCTTTTATCCGGACCAAGCATCTGCCGCACCCAGCAGAAAAAATCAGCTATCATATCCTCAACGAGGATGGAATCAAGCAGTATTCAGGCCATGGCCGGGTGGTCTGGGTCCACGGGTCCGGGGCAGAAGAACGGCTTGGTTTTGCCGTCGAGTTTGATCGGGAGTTACGTCCGGAAGAGCAAAACATGCTGATCGGTGGCAATGAAGAAGAGCTTGGCCAGACCGGATAAAGAAACCGGCATCAACCAACAGGCTGTTGCCATAACTGCAAGAGCCGGCCGACTCCAAGGGTAGCGAGTTCATTCATCCGGGTAAACATCACCGGAGCAAAAGGTTGCCCCTCGGCCGTGCACTGTAACTCGATACAGCGGCCATCGCCGCTTAAAACAAAATTGGCATCCACCTCTGCCGATGAATCTTCGTTATAGTCAAGGTCCAGTACGGCCTCACCGGCAACCACACCGGCACTGACAGCTGCCACCGGCAGGATCTCGGGCATTGTTGCTATTTTCCCCTGCCCGACCATCTTTGCCAAGGCCTGCCTCAGCGCAAGGGCTGCTCCGGTGATGGAGGCGCAACGGGTGCCGCCGTCGGCATTAATGACATCACAATCCACCCGCAGGGTATGCTCGCCAAGCTCTTGTAATGGCACCATCATCCGCAAAGATCGTCCTATCAGTCGCTGGATCTCATACGTCCGGCCGGAACGGCCGACTGCTGCCTCACGCCGACCACGGCCGTGGGTTGCACAGGGCAGCATTCCATATTCAGCAGTGATCCAGCCCTGCCCCTTGTCTCGAAGAAACGGCGGCACCTTATTTTCAACCGAAACACCACAGAGCACATGGGTGCCACCCATTTTAATCAAAACCGACCCGTCAGCATTGGGTTGGGCATTGTATGTTAGCGTTATTGGCCGTAATTCATCAACAGCCCGTCCGTCATCGCGCAAGGGAGTCTTCTCCTATTCTTATCATTTTCTTCTATTGTCGGTGTCGCAAAAAGCCTCGCCACCGACGGCGGACAGGTTACAACTACTTTGTATTTCCCTACTGTGCAAAGGCCGTTTTAAACTTGTTGCGAGGCCACCATT
>CALZIH010000009.1 GCA_945787305.1 uncultured Desulfobulbaceae bacterium
AATCGTTCCCGAGCCCGATCAGCCATAATCCTATTGGCACGCACCACAATCACGGAAAGAACGGAAAAAAGTACCCCCATAATCGTCAGCGACAGCAGGATTATCCTTCCCTGCAAACGAATAATTGCCCGCAGGTCGCCGGAAAGGTCCTGAACGACTTCGATGACTCCCATAATTTCGCCCGATCGCTCACCAAGACGATCTTCCTGGCGAAAGGGGACATAGGATTTTAACGTACAGTACACAGGAGCGGTTCCCGGAAGCAGGCTCAGCAGCGAACCGCCTGAAACTAAAACAGAATTATCCTCACCGATCCTCGCTTTCTCGTATTCCATCCCCCCCATATCCTTTCGCCCCACCATTTCCGTAAGCGTCGAATAGGATATAATATTCTCCCGGGAATCAAAAATCGTGACCGAATCGATACGCATCCCACGGGTGATATTGCGAACAATGCCATCCAATTTTTCAAACTGACGGCTGTCGGAAAGCGCAATACGACCGTATCGAACCACGGTTGGTAAAACGAATTGCAAAAACACCTGCCGATTCAGGTTCTCGGCAAAGAGCTGGGAATAGGCTTCACTGCGCTGAAGAAGTACGCCCTTGGCATTATTGGCTATGACCCAGGAGAGGAGGAGTGATGCAAAAAAAATCAATGCCAGGCTGGTGACGGCAAAATATTTTACCAGTTCATACGGGAGGAGACCGTCACTTTCAGCGCGGGTAAATAGCCGCCGCTTCAACAAAGAACCATCGAAAACCCTTTGTTTCAGTCCTGAGCAATCAGGAAGGCGTTGTTTCAATGCCGTCAGATCAGGAAACCGACGAATCATTACAGGCTCCACATTTTTTACAGCGACTGGTGTCGCAGGGTGTGGTCGCCTTTTCTTTCAAGGCACGTTTCAATTCAGCATGGAGGTATCCATCAATAATGCCATGGTCAAGAACCTCCCAACAGAATCGTTCTTCAGGCATCCGAGGACGAACAGCATATTCCCAGGCTCTGAGGCCATGGGCTTTCATCGCCTGTTTAAAGGAATATTTCCCAATGCCGATATCGAGGAGTACGGGGGCAAGCCTGCGGTCACCGCGGGAAAAAACCGCCTGCTCCAGTACCTTATCGGGCCTGTCGACCTTGAGCCGTATATTGGGCAGTGTTTGCAACATTTGACGAAGATACTTGATTTTCTTCTTTAATGCCAGTACAGCCAGAGTGGCCTCCATATCCTGTCCGGCCTGATCGGCAGATAGCCCACCAAAGGAAAGATATTGAAACGGTGTCCAGGGCTTGGGTACAAAGCTGTTGACCGATAGTGTGACTTCCGGCATTTGCCCCTGTTTTCGTGCAAGTGGAAGAACCTTCTTGCGCAGGCGGCTCAGCATTGCAATCAGCTCATCCAGATCCTCCTCCGTCTCCGTGGGCAGACCGATCATCACATATAACTTCAAGTGGGTGATACCGGCGCCAACAAGCTTCACGGCTGCATTCAGCAAATCCTGCTCGGACAAACCTTTATTAATGATCCGTCGCAACCTCTCCGATGCACCGTCCGGGGCAATGGCAACCGACTTTAACCCTGAAGCGGCCAGCAGCTCGATCAACCGTGTGGAAATCCGGTCCGCCCTGAGCGAAGAAAAGGACAAAGCGCACTGCTCGCTGGCAAGTTTCCCGGCAATCTGATCAAGGGTGGCCCCATCAGCCATTTCCATACCGAGCAGACCGACCCGCTGTTGACCCTCAGGCCGCTTATCAATGGCTGCAAGAATAGCCTCAGCCTCCCACAGCCTGGGAGGACGATAGATAAAACCGGCGGCACAGAAACGGCAGCCACGACTGCAGCCACGTCCCAGCTCGGTCATGTACATGCCAAGTTCGGCCTGGGGAGAAAGTTGCATGGAATGAGCTGCACAACTGACATCATCCTGCACCACCTTGCGCACTCTTTTCGGTGCGCCGGGAGCGGCAACGATACTCTCCATCCGGCCATCCTTTCCGTAAGATACCGTATACAGGCTCGGCACATAACACCCCGCAACCGTAGCAGCAAGTTGCAAAAGCAGCTGGTTCCGTTCCAGATGAGATGCAAGGGCGTCTGATAGCTGCGAGAACAGTCCGGGCAAAACCGGTTCCGCTTCGCCGATGATCATGCAATCGGCAAAAGGGGCCACAGGTTCCGGATTCATAAACACAGCAACCCCGCCGAAAAGAACCAATGGGCTGCCGGGCCCGACAATGGAGGCACGTTGTGCCGCGATGGGCTCTATGCCACCGGCGGCAAGCATGCCTGCCAGTCGGGGAAAGTCATGCTCAAAACTGACCGATACACAGACGATGGAGAAATCCGTCAGAGGACGATTGGATTCCAGAGAACGCAAAGGTTGCCCGTTCTCCGGATATACAAAACGTTCACAGACAATGCCCTCCTGATCGTTGAGGAGACTGTATACCAGCTGGAAGCCAAGATTGGAAATGGCCAGAGGATAGGTGTTGGGATAGAGAAGGGCCACAGACAGGCGGCCCTTCCATTTCTTTCGAACTGTGCCTGTTTCAGAGGCAAGAATGTCGGCAGAGAATACTTGGATTGTGTTTATGCTTGGTTAATGAAGAGTACCAACGGCTAACTCAATTTGCTTTTTTACGCAAATACGCCGGTTCGTCGTAATCTCCGAGATCATGATCATCAAAAACCGGAGATGGCAGCTTGGACAGCCCAGACGGCGTCTTATTTGGCTTAGCAATTCGGGCAGGCTTCCCTTCCTTCCTGGAATCCTCACCAGCCAAGCGGGAACCACCGAGCGCATGACCACGAGGTTCACTGCTGGCCTGAGTTCTGACAACTTCTATCTTGGAAATAGTCTCGGTCTCATCTATGGATTCAATACCGGTTGCAATTACCGTCACCCGCAACTCCTCACCGCATTCTTCGTCAAATAGCGCACCGATAATAACGTTGGCGTCCTCGTGGGCTTTTTCCTGGATTAGCGCTGAAGCTTCCATGAATTCGGCCAGGGTAAGAGTATTCTGCGTGGCTGAAATATTGACCAGGACTCCACGGGCGCCATCAATGCCGACATCTTCAAGCAGCTGGTTATCGATGGCACGCTTGGCTGCCTCACTGGCCCGATTTTCACCGACAGCGGCACCGGCCCCCATAATCGCCGGGCCGACCTCTTTCATGACCGTTCGCAGATCGGCAAAATCCACATTGATATGGCCGGGAAGATTAATCAGGTCGGTAATGCCTTTGACGGCCTGAAGAAGAACATGATCCACCATCTGCATCATATCGACCAGGGTGGAGCTTTTTTGCATCAGTGAAAGGAGACGGTCGTTGGGTACGGTTATAATGGTATCGGCATATTCCTTAAGTTTTTCCCAGCCCGCCTCGGCATTGCGCATCCGTTTTTTGGCCTCGAAATAAAACGGTTTGGTCACAACAGCCACGGTCAGCGCTCCGGACTCTTTACTCAGTTTTGCAATCACCGGCGCAGCGCCGGTCCCGGTTCCACCGCCGAGTCCGGCCGTGACAAAAACCATATCCGCGCCCTTGAGAACGTTCTTCAACTCATCATAACTTTCCTGAGCTGACTCCCGGCCGACTTCCGGATCGGCGCCGGCCCCCATTCCCTTGGCGACCCCGGGCCCTAACTGAACCCGGACATCAGCCCGTGATTTTTCCAGGGCCTGCATATCGGTATTCGCCACTATGAATTCAACCCCGGATAGCCTGTTCAAGACCATTGAGTTAATGGCATTACCGCCACCACCACCGACACCGATGACCTTAATGGTTGCTACAGATTCTTCTTCCGCGACTCTAAACGACATGTTATTTCCCCAATGAAAATAGTGAGCGACTCACCTACACCCTAACCCGCACAACATCCACTACCCAGTAATAAAATCAACTGCCTGAACCGTTAACGGAAATGCGGATTACAGATGGTTTATATCAATGCATGCTCTCTTTATATCAGACATAGACTATACCATTTACCCGCTGAGGACTAAAGTCTTTTCCCTTTTTCAGACAATATTTTTCATCCAGTTTTTTAGCCGATTGACTACTCCGCCATTCTCCCGATGACCGCTGCGGGAAGCCTGACTTCCATAGAGAACCAACCCTACGGCAGTGGTACAACGCGGTGAGCAGACATCCTCTACCCGACCGCTTATTCCATGTGGATAGGCCATACGAACCGGCATATCAAATATTTGTTCCGCCATTTCGACTATATTTGCCAACAGGGATGTTCCCCCTGTCAGAATCATGCCGGAGTTAATTCGGTTTCGATACCCGGAGGTACAGATATTCTTATTCACCATCTGCAAAATTTCTTCCATCCGGGCTTCGAGAATCTCCACCATAACGCGTTGGGAAACCTTTCGTGGCTTTCGATCGCCGACCGTAGGAACTTCGATGATCAGGTTTTCCTTAATCATTGATGAAAGGGCACCGCCGTAGAGATATTTCAGCTCTTCCGCTTCAATCAGTGGCGTTCGCAGGCCAACGGAAAGATCATTGGTCAGGTTATTGCCACCCAGGGCCAATTCCCAGGTATGTTTTATACTGCCATTGGAAAATACCGCCAGATCGGTGGTTCCGCCGCCGATATCAAGAAGCGCCACTCCCAGCTCCATTTCATCCTTACCGAGAACCGTATAGGAGGAAGCCACCGACTCAAGGACAATTTCCGATACACCTAATCCGGCACGGTTACAGCTTGTCACAAGGTTATGGAGTGCGGTATTATCGGCGGTGACGATGTGGACATTGGTTACCAGCCGTACCCCAGTCATCCCCAAAGGGTTCTGAATACCAGTATGATCATCCACCATATACTCCTGGGGCAGGACATGGATAATCTGCTGATTGTCGGAAATTTTTACTGTCTGGGCGGCATGAATAACTTCTTCAATATGCTTTTCCCGAATCTCCTGGTTATTGATAGCAAGGATGCCTGGAGAATTAAAGCCTTTGATATGGTTCCCGGCAATACCGACGTAGACGGTCTCAATATCACAACCGGCCATTTCCGAAGCCGCTTCCACCGCCTCACGAATTGCCTTGACAGTAGCTTCGATATTGACGACCACCCCTTTTTTCATTCCTGAAGAGGCTGCCGTGCCTACTCCAATGATGTCCACCCGGTCATCAAAAACCTCGCCGATCACGGCACAGATCTTGGTGGTTCCGATATCAAGACCGGCAACCAGTTCGCCGGAGGCCTGTAGTTCCTTCTCTTCCATCCTTATCACCCACCGGGGCAGTTTGTTGCCACCAGCACTTTATTTTCCGTATAGTCCATTCGAATTTCTTTTATGCCTTCTATCTGTCTCTTTCGGTACAGTCTTTCCAGAATCTTGACCAACCGATAGTATTTTGTCCGTATCCGTTCCGTTCCCATGTAAATGGGAAAGGGTTGGTCGACAAGATAGACAACCAAGCCTAGAGCGGGATCAACATGCACCTCAGAAACTGCCTGAACGGGAAGAATGGCATTGCCCCTGGCAGCAAGGCGAAGAAAATTAAGAGCTTGCGATGACAGCGTCCCGTCAGCAATGCGACCATCCTCAAGGCCTTCCTGCGTCAAGACCCCTGTAATAACAGGAAAATCAATGTCCTGTCCGGGCCGAACCCGGGTAAACACCTCACCAGCACCATCGATATAGCAAAGATGGCTTCCCTCATCCCCAGCCAGGTTGACGAGTGCCAGTGGTTGATGTTCCCACACCCTGACCATTACTCTGGTCGGCCAGGCCACCTTGATATCAACCCTGTCAACCCAGGCCAACTCCTTTGCCCGTAATTCAGCCGCTTGGGTATCGAAACGGAGCAGATTCACCCCTTGCCGCAAACCGGTTATTTCTACAATCTTCCGCTCTCGAGTCATTCGATTTCCGCTCACTGCAACTTCGGTGAGTCGAAAAATATCGGTAGTGACAAGTAAACGATAGATCCCCCAACCACTGGAGGCAGCAAAAAGACAGACCAACAAAAACAGCAGGAACACGCGTGATACGTTACGCATCTGCTGTTCATTTCGAGCTGTAGAGCTTACCTTAGACTTGCCGACGCCATTAGATTTCTTTTTTACAGGGCGGAGAAACTTATCGCGTATCGATCGCCATACACCCTGCTTACGGGATGGTTTCAACGAATGTTTAGGCTTGTATGCCGCCATGGATCCCCTATAAAAATTGCAATCCTGTTATCTTAAAAGATATGCACTTCCGGCTCAAGGAAAATGCCCGTCTCTGTCACCACTTTTTCTTGAATCCTCTGCATCAGATGTATAATATCCGAAGCCGTTGCCGTTCCATCTGCATTGACAATAAAATTCGCATGCACCGGTGACACCATGGCTCCACCGATTCGTCTCCCCTTTAACCCTGCGGCTTCAATCAAGCGCCCTGCATAATGTCCTTCAGGATTCTTGAAAAAAGAACCTGCTGAAGGAGCCGGTAATGGTTGGTTTTTTTTTCGTCGCGACAGATAGTCATGCATCTTCTCTTTCATCTTTTCGCTGTCTGCTTCCTGCAACTGAAAGCCGGCGGAGAGGATCATGAGCCGTTCCATATCATAGCCGTTTATGCCGCAGTTGCGATACCTGAGGGTAAGGCTTTCGACGTTTTTATCCGCCAGTGAACCATCAGGGTCGGCGATTGAAACCGATTGGAGCGACTCACCGATGCAGCCGCTAAAGGCCCCGGCATTCATCCGGACGGCACCGCCGACACTGCCCGGAATTCCGGCCAGAAACTCCAAGCCGCCAAGCCCATGCTTCATACACCAGCCCAGCAGTTCGGTCAGAGAACAGCCACCACCGGCGATGATTGCTGTCGGACCAATTTCGGGAGCACGACGGATCGTTGCGAATTCCCCTGCCAACCGGCAGAGTACTCCGTCAAAGCCATTGTCAACCACCAGGATATTTGATCCGCGACCAATAACACGCCAGGCAATCCCCTCGGCATGGCAATATTGCAAGAGGCTGACCAGCTGCGCCCGGTCCTGTAAATCGACCAGAACTTCGGCTTTTCCACCGGCCCTGAGCGATGAATAGCCAGCCATGGGGGCGTCAAAACAGACATTGGAGCCACACAGAGCCTGCAACGCCTCTCTTTGTGTAGATGTCACCATGTTGCCATCCTTTGTCATAGAAGTTCCAGTACCCGCTCTCCGGCCCGAACAATATTGCCGGCACCAAGGGTCAACAAAAGGTCTCCTTCCTGAAGAAGAGTTTGCAACTCCCGCGGCAAATCCTCGACTGTAGGGATATAGTGTCCGTTCCGCTGGCCATGACTTTTGACCGCTTCTAGCAGATGTTCACTGGAAATCCCTTCCAGGGGCTGTTCACTGGCCGCATAGATATCGGTTAAAATCAAGACATCCGCCCGATGGAAGGCGGTCTGAAATTCATCAAAAAGTGCCTTGGTCCTTGTATAGCGATGCGGCTGAAAGGCGACGACCAGTCGTCTGTCCGGCCACCCGTCCCGGACCGCATCAAGGGTTGCTCTGATTTCCGTTGGATGGTGGCCATAATCATCGACCACCAAAATACCGTTTTTCTCCCCCTTGATCTGCAGACGCCGCTGCACGCCGTCGAATTGTGCCAGCGCCCTGGCAATGACCAGAAAATCGATATCCAATTCCAATGCCACGGCAATGGCTGCCAGGGTGTTATACACCGTATGTTTACCGGGACGATTAACCAGAATCTCTCCCAGCTCCTGTCCTCGAAAACGGACCATAAACCGGGTCTCCAGGCCATTGCTTTTAATCCGGGTTGCATACAGATCCGCTTGTTCGGTCAAGCCATAGGTTATTATCCTCCGCTGGATCTTAGGAAGCAAACGGGCGATATTTTCATCATCGAAACAGAGAATAGCCACCCCGTAAAACGGTAGAATATCAATAAACTGAAGGAAAACTTCCTTGATATGCTCAAGGTCACGATAATAATCCAGGTGCTCAAGGTCTATATTGGTCACCACCTCAATAACCGGAGAGAGCTTGAGAAAAGAGCCATCACTTTCATCGGCTTCGGCGACCAGAAATTCGCCACATCCAAGTTTTGCATTACCGCCCAGACTATCGACCTTGCCACCGACCACCACGGTCGGGTCCAGTTGCGCCTCGGCAAGAATGGATGAAACCAGGGATGTGGTTGAGGTCTTGCCATGGCTGCCGGCAATGGCAATCCCATACTTTGCCAGACGCATGAGTTCAGCCAACATCTCCGCCCGCTGGATTACCGGGATATGCGCTTCTTTGGCAGCAATCACCTCAGGATTATCCCGGCTGATAGCTGAAGAGGTTACAATAACATCAGCCCCTTCTATCCACTGGGCTGCATGGTCGGTATGTATCGTCCCACCAAGTGCGGTAAGTTTTCTGGTAATCTCTGACTCCTGCAGATCGGAACCACTGACCTGGTAACCAAGATTGAGCAGCAATTCGGCTATTCCCGACATGCCGATTCCACCTATCCCAACAAAGTGTATCCTTTTTGTTTTGTTATACATTCTTTATTCTATACCATTGCCTGTTCTAACCAGCCAACTCTATACAGACATCAACAATCCGTTCTGTAGCATCTGGTTTTGCCAGGGATTTCATTGCTGCAGCCATGCCTTGTAACTCGCGAGGCCTCTGAATAAGAGCCTCAATTTCCTCTGCCAGCCTTTCGCCATTCAACTCAGTCTCAGCAAACAACCTGGCACCTCCACCCTGGACATAATACGCACCATTCTTTGTCTGATGATCATCGGCGGCAAAAGGATAGGGAATCAACAACGCCGGCAAACCCATGACCGCAAGTTCAGCCAGGGTCGTTGCCCCGGCCCGTGATATAACAAGGTCGGCCCGCCTGTACACTTCCGCCATATCTTTATAAAAATCAGACACTTCAGCCTGCATCCCCAATTCTCTGTACCCTGTTTCTATCCATTCTTCGTCGGCCTGTCCTGTCTGATGGATAATGCGCAACTGCATCCCCTGGTCTTGTACTAAACCGGCTGCCTCCAGCACCAACTCATTAACTCGATGCGCCCCTTGGCTACCGCCAAGGACCAGCAGGGTAAAGGTTACATCAATTTCTTCTCCATTTCCCCTGGCAGCCAAGAGGAGTTCTTCCCGTACAGGATTACCGGTCAACACGGTTTTTTTTTCAGCAAAAGATGGTTGACAGGGCAACGATATACAGACCCGATCGGCAACTTTTCCAGCAACCCTGTTTGCAAGGCCCGGGACTGAATTCTGTTCGTGGATACAAATCGGCACTCCGAATATCCTTGCCGCAGCCACCACCGGCCCTGTTACATAGCCGCCGACAGCAAACACCAGGTCCGGCTTGAATCGTTTGAGAATCCGCCCAGCTTGAAGCATGGCCAAGGGGAGCCTCAATGCAGATACCAGCGCAGCAAGCGGGCCCATGCCCTTTACTCCTGAACAATTGATAATGGTCCGGGCAAAACCAAGGTCTGCAAGAACCCGTTCATCAATTCGACGACCGGTTCCAACAAAGAGAATCTCACTGCCGGCAAACCGCCTCTGGATTTCTCCGGCCACGGCAACTGCCGGAAAAAGATGCCCTCCCGTCCCACCGCCGGTTACAACTACACGCATAGGGAGTTCTGCTGGCCAGAGTCCGTCTTGCCCCCGTCTTTTCCTCCCTGTAAATCATTATCCTCTATATAGTCCATCAAGTCGGACATCACCACATCAAAACAGATGGGACAATAGCCATGGGTCACTCGCTCATCAGGGGCAAACGTGTAATCATCCTTCCAATATGTTTTATATTCAACCCGTTGACAAACACAACATATCTTAGTCATCAGTTTTCCTCTTCAACTCTTTTCTTTCCGGCAACGCTAACACCAGATCGGTAAAGACCTTTCCCCGTTCCGCGTATCCGGTAAACATATCAAAACTGGCACATCCAGGCGCCAGTAAAACCGTCTGGCCGACTTTTGCCGAAGATGCAGCTCTTTTAACCGCAGCAGCCATATCAGCGACCTTCTCTACCCTGGCAACATCGGCAAAGGTGTTGTACAGCAGATCTGCGGCCTCACCTATGCAGATAATGCTTCTGACCTTCTCCCGTACCAGTTCTTTCACGGTTGTAAAATCTCCGCCCTTATTCCTTCCACCGGCAAGCAGAATTACACCAGACGGGCAACTTTCCAATGCCGCAGCCATGGCCCCAACATTTGTGGCTTTTGAATCATTGATAAATTTGACGCCGCCATGCTCCGACACCAGCGTCATTCGATGTTCGGGAGGCGTAAAACCGGCAAGCCCGGCACGTATTCCTGCGTTATCCATCCCAATGCTTTGAGCGGCAAGAACAGCCGCTGCCGCATTTAACCTGTTGACCTTGGAGTCCAGTGCGGTCCCTGCAAGTTCAAAGGATTCCCTATTTTCTTGCCGCACCTCCACCTTGCTCTCAATTATCCTGGCCTGACTATCTGCACCATAACCAAAGGTGCGAATTCGACTTAATCGATCTTTTGCCAGCTCCATAACCATGGGATCATCAGCACCAAGGATGGCAGTATCATCTGCCTGTTGATTATGCATTATCCTGCCTTTTGCACGTGCGTATGCTGCCATGTCGCCATGACGATCAAGATGATCCGGGGACAGATTGAGGAGAAGGGCCACATCCGGCCTGAACCCCCCAGATAGCTCCAACTGAAAACTTGATAACTCCAAAACCGCGAGATCATACCCTTCCGGCGACAGCAAATAGGAAAGCAGCGGCGTACCGATATTGCCACCAACAAATGGGTGGTAGCCGCTGGAGCGTGCGATCTCCCCTATCAAAGCGGTAACTGTTGTTTTGCCGTTTGAACCTGTCACCGCAATAACCGGCACCGGGAATTCACCTGCAGCAAGGGCCAGCTCTCCAAGAATTGGAATATTATTATCACGGGCAACTCGCAATACAGCCAGGTCAAGGGGTACTCCCGGACTGGGCACCACATAATCCGCCTGGAGAATGAATTCTTCAGTATGCCCTCCTGTTTCCAGGTCCACTCCCTGGCAGAATTCCCGCTCCTGTTGATTGAGCTGATCAGCGAACCGATATTCTGAAACGGCAACCCGCAGCCCTCTTTTCCGAAGATAATGAACTGCCGCCCCTCCGGAAATACCAAGCCCGAGTATCACAGCCTTTTTTCCCGCAACAAGTTCCATGATCAACGCAGCTTCAAGGTGGCCAAAGCCAGCAGGCCGAGAATGATGGAAACAATCCAGAACCTGATAACAACCTTAGGCTCCTGCCAGCCCTTTTTCTCAAAATGGTGATGAATGGGGGCCATGAGGAAGATGCGTTTCCCTCCGGACATCTTGAAATATCCAACCTGGAGAATAACGGAGACGGCCTCCATGACAAAAATACCGCCGACGATTGCCAACAGGATTTCCTGCTTGGTGATGATCGACACTGCCCCCAGAGTCCCACCCAGTGACAAAGAACCGACATCACCCATAAACACCTGGGCCGGATAGGAATTGAACCAGAGAAAACCGAGACAGGCCCCTATCATCGTCGCACAGAAGACAGCCACTTCACCGGCCCCCGGAACAAAAGGAATCTGCAGATAACCGGAGACGATGGCGTTTCCTGCGGCATAGGAAAAGATTAAATATACAGCGCTGCTTATCATCACTGGTCCGGCGGCAAGGCCATCCAGACCATCGGTCAAATTGACTGCATTCGACGCCCCGACTATGACCACTACGGCAAAGGGGATATACCACCAGCCAAGATCCGGATGAAAGCCCTTGATAAAGGGAATCGCCAGGTTGCCGTCATATTGGGGATGCAAAATGAGATACAGGCCGACAATGGAAGCACCCGCGACCTGGAGCAGTAACTTGCCGCGAGGGGAAAGGCCTTTGCTGGTGCCCTTGCTGACCTTCTGCAGATCATCAATTGCGCCGATACCGCCAAAAAATAAACTGATCCCGATTAACAGCCAGATCAGGCCACTGGTCAAATCCGCCCACAACAAGGTCGACAGGGTCATGGCAGCGAGAATCAAGATGCCGCCCATGGTGGGAACACCTTGTTTACTTAAATGTGATTCAGGGCCGTCTGTGCGCACAACCTGGCCGATCTGTTTTTCCTGCAGGAAGCGAATAAACTTCGGGCCGAGTATGCAAAGAATGAGAAAAGCGGTTATGGCTGCACCAATTGAGCGAAAGGTGATATACCGAAATACATTGAACCAGGATACCTGGCTTTGGAGTGAATAGAGGAGATGATACAGCATTGCCTCTATACCTTTTGATGAGCCGGATCGAAACGATTCTGCAGCTCCACTATCAGATTTTCCATCCGCATTCCCCGGGAGCCCTTAACAAGGAGCCAGTCATCCTGACTCAATCGGCCACTGATCAAAAGGTGATACAGCCAATCTGCCATGGCAACGGTGTCGACAAACTCCATCACCTGGTCAGCGGCCATGCCACCTTTACGCGCACCTGCCGCAACCTCACGACTTGATGCCCCTGTAACAGCCAATAAGTCATAACCAAGGGTAGCCGCTAATCGGCCGACCTCTTGATGAGCCGCGGCAGATCGATCACCTAACTCGAGCATGTCGCCAAGAGCTGCCACCCGCCTGCAGTTGGTACCGAAAGTAGCAACAGTCTGCAGGGCGGCAGCCATTGAAGAGGGATTGGCGTTGTAGCAATCATTTAACACCTTTAACCCTCCCGGCAGATCCATGAACTGCATCCGTTTATCGACGGCTTGAAACGAAGACAGCCCCTCTACAATACTTTTCTGATCAACGCCGGCCGCATGACAAATCGCGGCGGCAGCGGCTGCATTATGCACGCTATGGATGCCGGGCGCGGAAAGCAGTATTCGCTCTTTCCAATCGCCAATCTGCAGGGTAAAACGACTCCCCTGTTCCCCATAACCGGCAATCCTGGTCACCTTGACGACCGGTTTGCGTCTTCGGCCGGCTGCGCTGACCGCATAACCGATCTTATGCCCATCATACTGCGCAGCAACTCGTACCACCTGGGGATCATCATAGTTGACCACCTTAATCGCCTCGTTCATCAGACCGGCAAACAGTTCGGCCTTGGCGGCAGCAACACCATCGATGCTCCCCAGGCCTTCCAGGTGAGCTGCCTGTATATTGTTGATACAGCCGATATCCGGATCCGCAATTTCAGTCAGTCGGGCAATTTCTCCGGCCCTGTTCATCCCCATTTCAAGGACAGCAACCTTATGTTCGGCTCCCAGAGGAAGAAGAGAAAGCGGCAAGCCAATAAGATTATTAAAATTACCCTTGGTTTTCAGCACAGAGCGCTGCGCATCTTTCCCGGTGGCATTAAATTGTTCAAAAATAGAGGCAGTCATTTCTTTGACCGTTGTTTTCCCGGAACTACCGGTGATGGCCACAACCTTAACCTCGCTACCCAGCAGGCGACGTCGATATGCGGCCAGATCACCCAAAGCCTTCAGGGTATCGGCAACTTTGATAATCGGTATATTTTTGAGTCGCCTGGCCGGATCCTGTTCGACAATTAAAGCACCGGCTCCTTTTTCCATGGCGGTATCGATAAAGGCATGACCGTCGAAACTCTCACCGGAAAGAGCGACAAATACATCTCCAGACTGGAGACTTCTGGTATCGGTAGAAACTTCCCTGAACATAACCTGTTGATGGGGACCGATCAGTCTTCCTTTTGTTGCAGCAAGCAGATGCGGTATCGTCCACCTTGTAAGGCCGTTTTTTGCTTCGATTCGATCATCAAAAAATACCTTTTCTTTACCGTTTATCTGGTATTGCTCATGTCCTTTGCCGGCAAGCACCACCACATCATCAGGCCGGCTAAGGCTGCAGGCGAGTTGAATGGCTGTTTTCCGGTCAGCTACCACCTGGTAGCCGTTTTCCGGTACTCCTGTCGCAAACAAGTTCTCTAGCGGCACCTTGCCCTTTCCCGTAGCTTTCACACCGCGCTCAATCTCTGCTATAATTTTCATCGGCTCCTCACTTCTGGGGTTATCCGAAGTAACAACCACTGCGTCTGCCAATCGACCCGCAACCTCACCCATGATGAATCGTTTTCCCTTATCCCGGTCACCACCACATCCAAAGACAACAATGAGTCGTCCCGGTGTCACTGCCTGCAAACTCTTGAGGACATTTTCCAGACCATCCGGTGTATGTGCATAATCGACAAAAACCGATGGCATATCTTGGGGCAAGATTCCAGGTAAGCGCACTCGCTCCAGCCTGCCCGGAACCCGTTCCACCGCGGCCAGTCCTGCACAGGCGTCCTTGAGCGGTTCTCGCAAGGCATAGACTACACCTGCAGCGGCAAGCATATTTAACACATTGTGCCCCCCGGTCAGAGGTGTACGGAGTAAATGCTGTTGCCCCTCAACGGTACACACACATGATGTCCCCTCAAGCCCCTGTTGCACCTGCTCTCCCCTTACCGTACAATTTTCAGAAAACCCGACGGTAATCACTTTTTCCAGGCCAAGTTCACTGGCAAGCCGTTTCCCATACGTGTCCTCTTCCTGCATCGAGTCGACAACCACCACCGGCACTCCGGTATCTTTCAAAAAGGAGGTGAACAGCTTTTTTTTTGCTGCATAATATTCCTCCATCGTGTGATGGTAATCCAAATGATCCCGGCTCAGGTTGGTGAACAGAGCCACATCAAAATTGATCCCAACCAATCTCTTTTGCACCAGGGCATGGGAAGAGGCTTCGATCAGCACATGGCTGACCTTGGCCTCTACCATTTCCCGTAGCAACGCCTGCAACTGCAACGGATCCGGGGTGGTAAGCGGTGCCGGATGAACAACCATTTTGCCTGCGGCGTCTTGATAACGGTAATTCACCGTACCGATCACCCCTGTGTGTGCGCCTGCCTGTTGCAATACATTTTCAAGCAACCAGGACGTTGTTGTTTTACCGTTGGTCCCTGTCAAGCCAATAAGCTTCAGCTCTGCAGCCGGATACCCATACCAGGCCGCGGCCAGGTTGGCAAGGGCCGCGTGACTGTCTTCTACCAGAAAACATGGAGTTTCAGATCCTTTAACCACGTCAGGAAGATGCTCTGCAACGACCGCAAGGCATCCTTTTTCCACTGCCTGCTCAATGAAGTCATGCCCATCAACCACTGCGCCTTTCACGGCAACAAAAACGGCTCCTTTAACAATTTGCCTTGAGTCGGCCGCAATGGCAGTAACCGTTGACTTGCCGCCCCTTGTTCCCAGCATGCGTGAACAGAGTATCTTATCAAGCTCCTTCAAATACATGGGAGTCATCAGATCTCCGATTGCAAAGTCAACAAACATACTGCTGCGTCAGCCAGCCGATCTCCTGCAGCCGGTGATTGGGAAACGATCCTTCCGCTTCCTTTTATGGTTATGCGCAGATTATGCTGGTTGAGACGTTGCAGTCCTTTTCTCAAGCTTAAGCCCGTTACTTTTGGCATTTCCTTTACGTCATAGCCGATCTCCGTCTGCGATGGGGTATACTCGACCCGTCGGCTGATAAGAAATTGAGCCAGATTATCCGGGTTCTTCTTGACCGGATGCTCTACGACCTTTTCTTGCCTGGATTTTGCCAAGAGCTCAACCAGCAAAGATTCTCCATGCCCGGAGAGCCGACTCTTTTCTTTTTCTTTCGGAAAAGGTGCCAGGGTGCTGTGCTCTATGGCCAGAACCAGCAACAATTCCGGCTTTTCAACTGGGACCATGCCGACAAAGAGCTGCTGTTGAACGTATTCACTGAACCCTTCGACATTGACGACACGAACACGCTTATCAAATAATGTCAGTGGTTTTCCTTTGCCTTTTCCACCTGAGAGAGAGAGGAGCTCCCGGCGGACAATCACCCCCATTGCCGGAGAAAGGACATGGCTGCGTACGTTGGCCTCATCTTGCTTTGTAACACGTTGGCTACTCTGCAAGTCATATGCTGAATCAAAAAAAACCGGCGCTATTCTCCATCCTCCATTGACCAAACTTGCCAGGCCGACCCCCAGCTGCATGACACTGACCATTTCTTTTGCCTCGTCCGGAGGCGACAGGGGGGACTGATCTATTTCCGAAGGCAGATCTTCAGGAACCGACTGCAAAAAACCTATTTCTTTTATAATGCCATCATACTGATTCTCGCTGAGCCCAAAATCCCTTGCAGCAATAGTTTGCGGCAAAAGGGGCGAAAATTGTTCACCATTTGCTATTCTTGCCGCCGTTGGCAGAAGAAAGGGGCGAACCATGTCCGGATCAAATCGAGCTGTATATAATTTATTCTTCCGGTCCTCCTCCTTTGCCCGCCAAAAATAATTAGGGTTAAATGATGGCTGATTTGAAAGAGCTAAAACCTCACCAGTTGCCGGATTCAGCAAAAGTGCCATCCCCTGGGCCCCACCCTGTTCCCGCAACACCTCCTGCAACCTGTTATCGATTGCTCTCTGCAATTCGATATCCAGGGTCAAGGTCAGATCCATGCTTTGTTGCCCGAGGACAGGCCGGCCCTGAAAATCTATTCCCGGCACATCAGCGGCTTTACACTCCCCTGGATGGAGGATGGGGTCGTACTTTCCTTCCATCCCGGAAAGACCTAACCCTTCGCTGGTATAGCCAAGAACATGGGCTGCTGCCGTATGCTCCGGATAAAACCGTTCTTCAGAACTTTGGCAGTACACTCCTTCGAGTTGTA
The DNA here is from genome assembly GCA_945787305.1 of uncultured Desulfobulbaceae bacterium. Classification (GTDB taxonomy): domain Bacteria; phylum Desulfobacterota; class Desulfobulbia; order Desulfobulbales; family Desulfobulbaceae; genus DRLX01. Next base: position 16,724 of record CALZIH010000009.1, read on the forward strand.
ATTGTAATATTGCTTCAACCTGATCGGCATCGAGGTCATCGGCGAGTTCAACCACGCGCAATGACTGCTTGAGTTTCTTTTCCAGAGTTTCCTTTTGCACTCCGGTAATCTCAGCCAGTTTTCCAGCGACATCTTGATGATCGGGAATTTTTGCAGGATGAACAAAGAGGGAAAACACCTGATAGGAAACAGCAAGTTCCCTATAGTGACGATCATAGATTGTTCCCCGCAAAGGTTCATCGGGGGATGTGCTCTGCACAGGAACATGTGAAAATTTGCCGACAGCAAGCTGTATAACCCTGTTGACATCCTGGAGGGAGACAGGCAATCGGTACAGAATTCCGGCAGCTGCTGCCAGCAAAACCATAAACCCGCAGGCCAGGTAGAGACGACGCCTCCTGCGCCTTTGTATCCTGACCGGCGTATTATACATTGTCCACCGCTATAGACGATGAACCTGATCTTTGCCCGGGGCATGCAGATTCAGACGATCAGCAGCCACTTCCTCGACACGATTTTTAGACATCAGGCTTGCCCGTTTGGCCAACAGGTTAATATTTTCAGTAACAAGAACCGAAGTTGCGGCTCTTTTCTGTTCAACCATTTGATAGTCATTCATGATTTTCCAATGTATCAATTGACTGCAGGCCAAAACCAGAAAAATCGACGCGCAGAGAACAATGATCACCGACCTGCGCAACTCTGCAGACATTTCATGTGCTTGGCCTGCATGTACCCGCTGACGGATTCCCGTTGTCACGGCTCTGCTCTGATACGGCCTTAACTGTGCATTATAGATCATTATTCTCCCCTCCCCGTGTTTCTCTTCTTCCCGCCGCACCCACTCTCACGACAGATAAAACAACCCGCAACTTCTCTGATCCAGCGAGTTACACCTTGATTGCTTTACGCAAACGCGCACTTCTTGCCCGTGGATTCAGCCTCACTTCTTCCACTCCCGGCTCCACAGGTTTATTCGACAACACTTGCAGCCGCTCACTGTTACGAAAGGCCTGCTTGACAATCCTGTCTTCCAGCGAGTGGAAGGAAATCACACAGAAGCTGGCCCCTTGCCTTAATATTTTTGGCGCCTCATCCAACAGTCGCACCAGATTGTCCAACTCACGATTGACTGCGATTCGCAGGGCCTGAAACACCTTAGTCGCCACATGAATCCTGTCGGGGTGAAACCGCCTGGGCACAGCCTTTTTTACCAACTCGGCCAGTTGAAACGTCGTCCGGACAGGTTCCTGTCCCCTTGCCTCACAAATATATCGTGCAATTCTTCGAGCCTGTCGCTCTTCACCGTAATGGTAGAATATATCAGCCAGCTCTCCCACGTCTGCCTTGGCAACAATATCTGCAGCCGTCATCTCTGCATCGAGGTTCATCCGCATATCCAGTGGTGCATCGGTTTGGAAACTAAAGCCCCGCTCTCCCCGGTCGAACTGCAGCGACGAGACCCCAAGATCAACGAGCACGCCGTCAACCCCATCAATACCCATTGTTTTCAATTCAGCCACCATATCGGCATAGGAGGATCGGACTACTTGCAATCGATCACCAAACCCACGCAGACGGTCGGTAGCAAATGCAGCCGCTTCACGGTCCCACTCAAAACCTATTACTCGGCCGGAAGGTGCCGTATACTCAAGAATGGCTTGACTGTGACCACCAAGACCAAGCGTGCCGTCAACGTAGACGCCGGCACTGTCAGGCTGCAGACAGTTGATTACCTCTTCAACCATGACCGGAACATGGAGATCTGCTGCATCTTCGGCCATGGTTGACTACATGATACCCATGGACGATAAGCTGGGATTAAAATCCGCAAACCGTTCCCGTGTACGCTGGGTTTCCAAGTTCCAAGCCGACTTATCCCAAATTTCAAAATGTTCCAGCATCCCGATCAGCACGACCTCCTTATCAATGCCGAACTCACTGCGCAGGGTAGGAGGCAGCAGGATACGCCCCTGCTTATCCAGTGGACATTCCGTGACCCCGGAAACGACGTAGCGAACAAAATCAGCCATATCTGGCTGTTTCCGCCCCTCGTTGACCAGCTTTTCCTCCAAGCTTTCCCACTCGGCCACAGGAAACGCCTTTAAACTTTTCTGCCAATTGGTCACCACCACGGCCTCGGTATACACCTCGCGCAACACCTCGCGGAATCGACTCGGTATATTGAGCCGCCCCTTGGTATCCAGAGAGTGTTCCGATCGGCTGCGAAATCGCAGCGACGAGACCTGTTGTTTCACGTTGTCACCAACCGCTGAGAAAGAAGAAAGACACCCTTATCCATTTTTACCCACTTTGCGCCACTTAAATCTTGTTGTAGCTTAAGTCACCCGCAGAGTCAAGGAAAAAAGAAACAGAAAATCAAGAAGTTGAGGTGATATTTGCGACAAAACAAACCACCACATGTAGTGGGACGAAACAATGAACAGCACTATAAATGGCCTTAAAATCTGCTTGCCCTGTGCAAGAGCCTATCCTGGCTGCGCACTGAGGAGAAAATAAGAGCTTGTTATAAATGGAAATTAAAATTTACAACATCCAGCGACAGGAAAAAAATAAGAAAAAGGGGTAAAAAGTGGGGGAAAAGAAAAAATAGTGCTGGGCACAGCAGATTATTTCCGCTATTTTTCCAAAAACGACTTGTGGGTGCCTTGTATTACTCAACGATATCGGATCAGACTTTATACCCCTTATCAGCTAACGTCTGAACCTGATGGGCAAATTCACATTGCGCACTTGACATTCTCCGGATTGTGCGTATAAATATTTAATATAAAAGATGAAATAATAACAAAAGACAAAGCCAAACCTATTGCGAGACAGGGGCGGAAAGCTACGGGTCTTATTGAAGACGGCCGGGTTGCCAAAGAAGGGTGACCCGGCTTTTTTATTTTTACGGACACGACAACAGACTCTTTTTCAAGCCATACAGACCTGAAGTTGTTGTATCAATCCCGTTCTGCTTTGCTCCTCTTGGAGCCAAGGGAGGTGTTATGATGCACGGAATTACAAAAAAATATATTGGCACAGGCCATCCAGTCCCGTTTTTTCGTCCTGTAGCCCTGTTCTTCTTTATCATTTTCCTCTGCAACCTCTTTGCTGTTTCGGCTCATGCGGCTGTCACCCTGCTGTCTCCGGGAAAAAATGTTGATGAAACAACTGTTACAATCCCGATCCCAGTAAACGCATTCCCAAATGACCCAGAAGCAAAGACAGAAGGCGTTACCGTTTTTCGGTGGACTCATCTAAACAATTCAGAAGTCGAAAGCTATGTTGTGCAATTGTCCGCAACCGGGTCGTTTACAGGAGAAGAAACAAGCTTACCCCCTGTCACTCGTAATCAAGGGCTACTCTTAACCATGACAGGTGCCGACCTTAGACCTCTTAGGTTGTTGCCAATCAATCCAATCAATAATGATAAATGGTTCGCGTGGCGTGTTATCGCCAGGAACGGTAACGGGGATCAAATTGACCAGAGTGGTCCTCCATATTTTGTTGCCTATTACAATCTTGACCAAAGAGGGTTCACCGTCCTTTCAGGGGTAGTTCAAAGCGACGCGAACCAAGCCGCCCTGGTTGGTGCCGCGGTAACTATCACTTCAACGGTGAACAGCAATACCACCAACAGAAGCACGACTATCGGAGCCGACAGGAATTTCATTCTTGTAGCTGAGACGACAGATAATAATCAGCAAAAGATTACCACCGATATCTCATTACAGGCAACGCAAGTAGGATTTAATCCGGCCTTGGTATCACTAGATCCCACTTCCAACTTGTCGGCAATATTGCTCACCCTGACAGCTATAGACGACACAGGGGTTGTTATCACTCCAGGTAGCGGTGTGGATGTAGTACCGCTAATACAATTGCTGCTCTTGAAAAAATGATGATGTCTGTTATCCTTTTGGGTGTCTTGCAAATTAGGTTTTTTGTTCAAGGTAAGGGTAGATTTCAAGGCATGTAAATATTTTTACCACAGGCAGGATACTCTCAGGATAAAATTTTGAGCATAACGCCGAGGTTGGACGAAAATACCATTTTTCAAGATGGCCTTTTGGATGTTGAAAATACACGGCAGGTACCATACAGTTGAATGACACAGGTCGTTTACCTTTACTCGCCCAAGTCCTGCTTACTCTTGGCTGCCTCGTCCTTGCCATCACCCTGATCCTGCCGTTCTGGGGCGACAAGCTCAACAGGAGCCTCTACGACACGTTTTTCAGGATACGGGGTCCACTGAACCAGCAGTCCGACATTGTCATTGTCGGCATTGATGACGATTCCTTCCAGCATCTGCAACGGCAATGGCCCTGGCCCAGAAGCCTGCAAGGAAAACTGCTTGATGCTCTCACAGAGGCACGGGCTCGAGTAGTGGTGTTTGATGTGGTCTTTGACACCCAAGCAAAAGACCCTGCGGATGACAGGCTGTTTGCAGAGGCGCTCTCAAACCACGCAAAGGTTGTTCTTGCCTCAGCGCTGTCCATCACCCGGAAAGATACCTATACGAAAAAAAGCTGGATAGATCCCAACTCCAGCCTGATAAGTGACATAAATGCCATCGGTTCCATTGAACTGCCCATTGACGAGGATGGGGTTGTCCGCCGAGCCCCGCTCTATTTTGAAGGTAGACCGACGCTCGGGTATCTTGCCGCCAAAAAATTTGCCGGCGACGAGAACCTGCAACTTCCTTTAAAAAAAGAAAACTCCTTTTTAATCAATTTTATAGGCCCCCGCCGGACCATCCCTATCGTCTCGTATTACCAAGCCCTTGACCCTAACGAGTTTCTCCCGGAAAATATATTCAAGGATAAACTTGTTTTCATTGGTTCTACCGCAGAGTTGAGCAGCTCCGTAAATACTCCCGATCATTTTATCACCCCGTTCTCAAAAGCCGGAGCTTCCATGTCGGGAGTGGAAATCCATGCAAACGTGGCCCTTAATCTGCTTCATGGCAGCTATATCAAGGAAACCTCGCTTCCAGTCATGCAAATCGGCCTGGTCTTTGCTTTTCTCTGTGGCCTCCTGTTTCTCCCCATCTCGCCGAGCAAAGGCGCCCTTGTTTTAGTTATGACAAGTGGGACAAGCATTCTGGCGGCATATGTATTGTTTACCAAAGCAGCCTATTTCATCCCTCTCACCTCGTTTTTGATCCCGGCCGGGACAGGTTATCTTGGCAGTGTCTGCGCGCATTATTACCAATTGTATGCAAGTGAAAAACGAAGCCGACGGCTATTGGAGCAAAGCCAACAACGTATCCGGGAAATCTTGGCTGCCCAGCAGGAAGGCGTTCCCCTCACCGCAGAAAAAGAAGACACTACCAAGGTAACCAAGGTGTTCGTCAGCTATAAACACCAGGCGGAAGATGCGGGCTACATGGCGGAAATACTCGACTTTCTCAAAGGGCTCCGCAAGGAGGGTATTGAATTCTGGACCGACCAGGAACTGCGCCTTGGCGAGCGCTGGAACCAGGAAATCAAACAGCAGCTTGCCGAAAGCGACATTGCCCTGGTCCTTGTCAGTCAAGCCTATCTTGATTCCGATTTTTGTATTAATACGGAAATTAAAAGCTTCCTTGAAGCGGACATCACCATCATGCCGATTATCCTCTCCCCCTGCGAGCTTGAACGCCACGCATGGCTCCAGGAACGGCAGTACCTGCCCACTAACAACGAAACCCTTTCCGAGCATTACCAGGACCCGGGAAAACGCAAGCGCATGTTTTTAGAAATTCGCAACGAGCTGCGCAGCCACGCCGCTCAACTCACACAGCCAAGGTAAATAATGCACAAGATGAAACATAAAACTCTACTAAGGGTAACTGCGCGCGTCATACTCCTGATGGCCATGATACTCATCCGGCCGATGCCGATCCAAGCGCAAACCTCTTCTTCGCTGGCCGAGATCATCAGCGTACAGGGACTAGTCGAGGTACGCCGTCAAAACTCATGGAAAAAAGCAGAAGCAAAACAACTGCTTTATGCAAATGACATTGTGCGCACAGGTGAGGACGGAACAGTAAAAATTCTCTCCAATGACGAAAGCCGTATACTGGTCAATAAAAACAGCACCTTTGTTATCAAGGAAGTTACCCCGGCAGCGGGCTGGGTAAAGACCCAGCTTGGGAAAATCAGACGATCCTTATATCAGCTTTATCCGGCACGGGAGGGAAAATCCGGGGAGGTCTCGTTTGAAATCAATAACAAAGATATTGAAGTGAACCTGGAAACCCCGACGATCAAAGCCGGTATTCGGGGAACATCGCTGGTATTACAGGTACAGCCGCATCGACTCCACCCCGGTTCATCCCTACCGACAAGCATTTTAACGGTGGTGGAAGGGCAAGTGGAAGCCCAGGGGCTCACCGGGCCGCAGGATATCGTAACTGCCGCAACCGGCTACCAGGTTATTGCCGAGGCAGGAAAAGCACTTAAACTTGAGCGCCTTACCCTCTCCCCTACCGATGCTGTCCAGTGGAGCCTGTATGTACCACCGCTGCTCAATACAACCGGGGAACCCTCGACACAAACCAAATCACCGCAACTTGCCGTCGCCCTGCAACGGGCACAACAAGCAATACAAAGCGGTAACGCCACCATTGCCATAGATGGTCTGCGAAAATTGAGCCAACGGCATCCGCAGGAACCTGAACCATATCAATTGCTGGCTATAGCCCTCTTGGCAGCAAACCAAAAGGATGCGGCCCAAAAAGCCGCCCAACAGGCGGTTGCAATGGCACCGGATTCTCCCTCTGCCGCAGTTGTGTTAAGCTATACATACCAAGCTCTTTTTGAACTGCCGCAGGCAATGAGGGAAACGCGCAGGGCACTGTCTCTTGATCCTGAAAACGTACTTGCCCTGACCAATTTGGCGCGACTGCAGTTTGGCGAGGACAATATTTCCGGGGCCAGGGAGACATTGCAGCACGTCAGCAGTCTCGCACCTGAGGATGCCGAAGTGCTCAACCTGCAGGGGTATGTGTTGCTTGCACAGCGATTCACAGGCGATTCCATAACGAAATTTAAACAGGCCATCCAACGCAACAGTCAACTCGGCGAACCCCATCTCGGCCTGTGCCTTGCCTATATGCGGCAAGGCAAACGGGAAGAAGCGTTAAAAGAAATGGCCACCGCCGTTCTGCTTGATCCCCATCGTTCTTCCTTCTACAGTTATTGGGGTAAAATACTTTCCCAGGCTGGCCGCTTTGACAAGGCCCTTGCGGCCCTCAACCATGCGCAAACCCTCGACCCGCAAGACCCGACGCCTGAATTTTACAAAGCCATTATCCTGCGGGATCTCTACCGGCCCGGTGAAGCAATCCGGGCATTTAAAAACGCCATCGAACTCAATGACAATCGGGCCGTTTACAGGTCCCGCTTCCTTCTCGACCAGGACCTGGCGGTAAGAAATGTGAATTTGAGCTATCTGTACAATCAGCTGGGATTCAATGCCTGGGCCAGAAACAAAGCGCTGGCATCGATAAAGTATGACTACACAAATTTCGACGGCCACCTGTTTTATGCCGGCTCCCTCAATGAACTCGACGGCCGGTCGTATTCTTTCACCTCAGAGGCTCTCCTTGCCCGTTTTATGCAGCCGGCAAATGCCAACACCTTCAACAATTTTAACAACTACACGGTGCTCTTTGAACAACCCAAGGCCCAGGCAACCCTTACCGGAGAAATAGGCAGCAATGCGACCTATGGTATAAACGGCGAACTCTCGGGCGCGTTGCCCGATATCAATACCGCCTTCAATATCGGTGCTTTCTATGAAGACACGGATAGCTGGAGAGA
>CALZIH010000010.1 GCA_945787305.1 uncultured Desulfobulbaceae bacterium
AAACGGATGAAACGATTATTCTGCCGGAAGAACTTGTCGGTTTTGCAGCAAATGGTATCAACCTTTCATTCGAACCAGAACCGATTCCACTGCCCGGCCTGCCGGTTGATTCGAGCAAGAACCCGTCCATCGGTAACTCGGTTGACCAGCTCGCCCTTACAAACACTCTACAGCAAACCGGTGGCAAAACGATAACGGATGCCACATCTCTTTTCTTGGATAGCCTTGGCCTGAAAAACGGTCAAAAAGGACCGAATGCTTCCCTTATAAAAACTAGCGTTGTGAATTCAGATCGAATAAGGGTTGTAAATCCAGGTGAACCAAGCGTTGTGAATCCAGATCAAATAAGGGTTGTAAATCCAGGTGAACCAAGCGTTGTGAATCCAGGGGAAACAAGGGTTGTAAATCCTACAGTAAGCAAACCCGGTACAGAGCTGACCATTGAACACTGGCGGGCACAATTCAGACACCAGAGCGTCACCGCCCCACAAGGGATTGAGAACGCAAGAGCCGCCTTCACCAAGCCAATGATCACCGGTAAAGAGACTCTACAGGATCCCATCCTTGCCTACAATTCTGCAGAGTTCACGGAACTTGCGGCGCCATCGCGTGCAAAAAGCGGATCAGGTATACAACTCCCATCACAACGCCAAGATGCCAACAGCAACTTTATCCACTCCAACCTTCCCAGTGTTGGGAGCAAAACAGACGGCAATGAAAACAAGGGGATGCAGCAACAAAACGACAGCGGTCAAAAGACCATGCCCCAAGAGATCCTGGCACATGTTGAGCAGGCTACGACAGCTAAAGCCGGACAGGAGACACCGCTTGTTTTTTCCTTGCAGCAGGAATCAACATCGGTGACCAGCCCCCAAAGTCAGGCTGCCGCGACTTCACCTATGCTACGTTTGCCTTCCGGGACTGAAGTCCCACACAACCAAATCGTCAATCAGGTAATTGATCGATTTACCCTAAACCGCACCCTTGAATCAGGTTCGATCACCATGAAACTGCACCCGCAGGAACTTGGCGAGTTACGAATGGAAATCAAGATTGAGCAGGATAACATCAAAGCGCATATTACAACCCAAAACCCACAGGTACAGGAAATTCTTGACCGCCACCTTCCTCGACTACGGGAAGCTCTAGAGGCCCAAGGTCTAAATCTTGAGCAGATGCAGGTGTCCGTTGCCTCCGACAGCAACAGTAACACCCAACAGTTCCAGGAACATTTCAACAGACAACAAACAGCACGCCCCCAACGAACAAACGACAATGACATTTCCTTCTCTCTTGAGGAAGAGATCGCTGCAGAAGAACAGAGCTCGTCCGGCAACCATCAAAACCTAAGCGTCCTTATATAAGGTGTGCAGACATGACCTATATTCCAGGAATATCTCAAGCGTACACTGCAGCCAACCAGGCAACCAAAGAAACTGACGACAAGGGAAACACCCTTGGTCAGGAAGACTTCCTCACCCTCCTGGTTGCACAGCTCCAGAATCAGGACCCGCTTAACCCATCGGATCCGACCGAGTTTACAGCGCAACTAGCAAACTACAGCCAGCTTGAGCAGTTGTTTAACCTCAATGATTCCATGGACAGGCTGGCTGAAAGCCAAACCAACTCTGAACGAGTATCCGCCCTCTCCATGATCGGAAAAGAAGTCCTGGTCGCGGGGTCAACGTTCTCACTTGATGAAGGTCCTGTGGAAATCGGCTACAAGGTTGAAGGTCCAACAGCTGATGTTGAAATTCACATCCAGGACGGGAGTGGCCAACGAGTTGCGACACTGCATCCAAACGACCTGACCCCAGGCAATCACTTTATCACCTGGAGTGGAATGAATGATAACGGCACGGAACTGCCTTCGGGAAAATATGATGTCATTATCGATGCTCCGAATAGCGATGCAGGAGAAACAGCGGCAGTACGTCCGCTTATCCGTGCTGATGTAAACGGTGTTGATCTTGGTGAGGGAGGAACTCTGCTTCTCACCGACGTTGGAGAATTTGCACTGTCAAACATTTACGGCGTATATAACAATGACAACAAGGAAACAGTGCCAGAGGACGGCCAGCAATCTTCCTGAAAACAACCGAGTGAAAAACGTCTCTTGAGCAACGGATGGCTCGGAGATAATTAAAGAGGCTGAACCTGTTGCTGCATTGGCAGGAAATGTAACGACATCAGCCATCGGCAGATAAGACGTACGATCTGCGGCAATCTTAAATTATCTAACAACCAAGCAGGAGGTTGCAATGGGCATCCAAAGTGCAATGTACAGCGGAGTCAGTGGACTCAACACCAACTCCCAGGCCATGAGCGTTATCGGCAATAACCTGGCCAATACCAATACACTTGGTTTTAAAGGGGCGCGCACCATCTTCTCCGACCTCTTGTCCAGTTCGGTTTTCGGGTCCGGCGGTGCCTCGCAGGTAGGACGAGGCGTTGGCCTTTCGACCGTTGACAATGTCTTCAGCCAAGGCACCTTCGAAACTACCGGCTCGGATACTGATGTAGCCATTGAAGGGGATGGATTTTTCATCGTCAAAGAAGCCAACAACAACACCCCATACTATACTCGGGCAGGGGCTTTCCGCTTTAATGAGGAGGGATATCTTGTGAATCCTGAGGGCTTTCGAGTCCAGGGAAAGCTCTTTGATCCGGCGACCGGACTCCTAGCCGCCGGTGACCCGACAGATGTCCAAGTTCAAAATACCGGCCTGATCGAGGCCAACGCAACCGGCCGGATGACCTTTACAACCAACCTTGATGCCAGCTCCCCTGAACTCGGAGCCGGTGCCATTGACCCTGCAGATGCGCTCACCTATAACTACACCGCATCGACCCAGGTGTTTGACTCTCTGGGCGAGCCCCATCTCCTTTCTGTTTTCTGGCGCCTGGAAGACACCCTGACCAATACCTGGGGCACAGGGTATACAATTGACGGCGATCCCCTGACCTACCAGGCTCTTGGCGGCCTGGCCTTTGATCCCGACGGTTTGTTGCCGGATACCGATGCCGACGGTGCCCCTAACCCGGTGGTTGAGAATATCGTTATTGCCGACTGGGGTAACGGTTCCGCCCCCAACCAGGCCGTGGCCTTGAATTTTGACTGTACCCAGTTTGACAGCGAATCGGTAGTTATCGGCCAGGATCAGGACGGCTATGGTGCAGGCAACCTGACCAATGTGGCAATCAATGAAGAGGGAACCGTAGTTGCCAGTTATTCAAACGGAACCCAGATAGATATTGCAACATTGATTCTTGGTAAATTTAAAAATCCCAATGGCCTTGAGATGTCAGGCGCCAACCTGTTTGTCGAAACCGGAACTTCAGGTGCACCGAGAATTGGCTTGCCTGGACCGGAACTCGGCAACATTTTCACCAATTCATTGGAGCAATCCAACGTCGACATGGGGCAGGAATTTGTAAAAATGATCACTGCCCAGCGTGGGTTTCAGGCGAACTCGAAAATCATCTCCACTGTTGATGAAATGCTAGGTGAGCTGATTAATCTCAAACGCTAACACAAGGTCAAAAAACCGTCTCCAGGCCGACCTGCCGCTATTTGGCAGGTCGGCCTTTTGTGTTTCAAGATAATAACATTCAAAAAGTCGGGGAATTAGAACCACTCGTTCTATTTACAGGCATTGGCATTTTACTTGCAAAGTTACTTTTGACACAACCCCGGCCCAACATGTACACTTGAAAAAAATACAACTGATTTCTTTAATTCGTTACCATTTGATATCAGGTTAGCCGCCTGTCAGCAGGAACAGCCACGTGGATATAGCAACAATTATCGGAATAATCGCAGCCTTCGGCCTGATGCTCATGGCCATTTTGCAGGGCGGCGGAATAGGCATGTTCATCGACGTTGCCTCAATACTCATTGTTTTTGGCGGCACCGCCGGTGTGGCCTTGGTGAACTTTCCCCTCCAAGATGTACTCAGGGCCGTCAATGTTGTTAAAAAGGCATTTTTGGTTAAAGAGACAGATACCAACCAGCTGCTGGAACAGTTAATGGATTTTGCCAACAAGGCTCGCAAAGAAGGCATACTGTCCCTGCAAAGTTCAATCGATACCATTGAGGATGAATTTCTGATTAAAGCGTTGCAGATGGCGGTCGACGGTCAAGAGCCCGAGGACCTCAAAGGGATGCTCAACACGGAAATTGATTATATCCAGCATCGCCACGGCCTTGGGGTGAATATCTTTCAATCCCTTGGTGGTATCTCACCGGCCATGGGCATGGTCGGCACCCTGATCGGCCTGGTGCAAATGTTGCAGAATATGAGTGATCCCTCTTCAATCGGTCCAGCCATGGCCGTTGCCCTGTTAACCACATTTTACGGCGCAGTTCTTGCCAACGTCCTGTTTCTGCCGATTGCCGGTAAGTTAAAAACCCGTTCAGGTACAGAGTTACTACAGAAAACGATCATTGTTGAAGGGATGGGCTCTATCCTTTCCGGTGAGAACCCACGAGTGATGGAGCAGAAGCTGCACGCCTTTATTGCCCCGCAACTCCGTGAATCCGTTTTTAATAAATAGGTATGGGTTAAACTATGGCTAAGAAGGAAAAGGAATGCCCACCTGGAGCACCTATGTGGATGACCACTTTCAGTGATCTAGTCACCTTGTTGCTCACCTTTTTTGTACTTCTACTTTCCATGGCCAGTATGGACCCGGTCAAGTTTGTCCAAGCTAAAACCTCAATCAAAGACGCCTTTGGCTGGCGAACCAAGGCTGCTCCGAAACAATACAGTATCCCTATTATTCCATCGCCGCCCATTGCCAAATTTAGCCCAATCCCCCAGGAGACTGTGAGTAAGGTTTATAAACGCGTAAAAACCGACATCGAATTAACCAAGCTCGAGGAGCAGGTGGAGCTCATCAAAAAAGACAATGATACCATAATTTTACGCATTAACGACTCTGTATTATTCGACCCTGGAAAAATACTACTTAATCCATCAAGTTATCCTCTCCTGAGAAAAGTAGCCGATATTGTTCGTCCCCTGCCGATGCTCATGCGAATTGAGGGCCATACAGATAATACCCGAATCCAACGGCAAAATCTTTCCAACTGGGATGTTTCCGTAGCCAGGGCCGTCTCGGTCTTGCGTTTCTACAACCGTGGTAAACTGTTTTCCATGGACAGGATGTCCGCTGTCGGCTACGGCGAGACACGCCCTGTTGTTCCTAATACATCCGAAGACAACAAGGCAAAAAACAGACGGGTAGATATTGTTCTTCGGAGCAATAAAACTGCATCAGGTGATACAACAAACCAGGGACAGCCAATCCCCTTTTAAGTCGCACGGACCGGAGAACCAAGATGGCAGAAAACACAGAAAATGATGTACAAGCCGGGGAAGGTGGCGGAAAGAAGAAACTGATCATCATCATTGTGGCTGCAGTTGTCCTGCTCTGTGGCATTGGAGCGGCAGTCTACTTTCTGCTGTTAAAAAAACCGCCTGAAGAGGAACCGAAAAACGAGCAGGTGGAAATGGTTCAAGCCACCGCTGAAGAACAGACCGACATTGGGCCGATGGTTGATATTTCAGAATTTATCGTCAATATTATCAGTGAAGAAGGAGCCCATTACGTTAAGGCGTCATTAACACTTGAACTAACTAACGAAGAAGTTTTGGAAGAGGCAAAGCAAAGGATGCCGCAAATCCGTGACGCAGTGCTACTGCTTATCGGCAACAAAACCTTTGAAGAACTCCAGGATCTACAAGGGAAAAAACAGGTCAAAGCCGAGTTGAAAAGCAAAATAAACTCATTTTTGAAAAGTGGTCGTGTAAAGAGCGTCTATCTCACAGATTTTGTCGTCCAATAACAGGAAAGGCCGTGGAACCTATTCTCAGCAAAGAAGAAATTTCCGATCTACTCTCGGCAATTAAATCCGGAGCAATCAATGTCGACTCCATTGAAGATCGAGGTCCAGGACATGGTATTCCTAAAATTGCCAAAGACGTTGATCTCCTGGGGCTCTATGATCGCAATGATACCAGTGGGGAGATGCGTATTCCCAACCTGGATCTCATTGTTGATATTTTTGGGAGAAATGTAGGTACCTCGTTAACCAACACCCTACAACGATCCTTTCAGGTTGAACGCAAAGACATTGTTACCAGCAGTTTTCAAAACAGCCTGCTGGAGCTGAATAACCAGGGTGCCATTGGAATTTATTCTACCGATCCGTTGAAATACGGTTGCCTGATCCATTTTGACAATTTGCTGGCTTTTACCCTGCTTGAAATCATGCTTGGATCTTCAATCTCACAATTGGCCCTGAATCGAAACCTGACGACCATTGAAATCAATATACTCAAGAATACCATGACCGGATTATGCACTGATCTCAGCAGGGCCTTGGAGCCGGTTGTGGAGATGAAACCGGAATTGATCAAGGTGGAAAACAATTTTCGCATGGTTAATATTGTCGATGCCGAAACAGAAGTCCTGACGTGCACCTTTCAACTCCGATCCGGCAATGAACAAGCTGGAGAATTACGTCTTATTATCCCCTACCTTACCGTGGAGCCGGTAAGGGATAAATTCAGAGAGATTGTCTCAATTACCCAGGCGGCCTATACATGGGGCAATATTTTTGCAACAGAAGCCCTGGAAATGGAGTGCGGCGTGAAAGCCAGATCCGGGACAATCTCCTTGGATATTAGTGAAATCATGAAATTAAAGGCCGGTGACATTATTGATCTCGGATATGATCCCGACCGCCCCCTTGACATTCTTGTCGAAGATAAACCAAAATTTTTTGCTGTCCCAGGTGAACGAAACGGCAAGAAGGCCTTTCATATCACCGGCCCATTCAGCAATCGTTTAGGAGAAAATTATGGAAACCGCTGAAAACCCTGATGCAATGAACTCCGGAGAGAGGCTGCAACCGGAAGAAACCGCAGAACTGCTGGAGGAATCCATATCAAAAAGCACCAAGACCGAGACACAAAAGCCCCATGACGCACGACGTGACCTGGAATTTCTCTTTGACGTTCCACTGCAGGTTACCGTCGAAGTCGGCCGTGCTCGCATTCTGCTTAAAGACCTTTTACAGATGGGTGAAGGATATGTGGTCGAACTGGATAAGTTTTCCGGAGATCCGCTTGATCTGTATGTCAACTCTCGACTCATCGCCAGGGGAGAAGCGGTTAAAGTCGGTGATAAATTCGGTATCAAACTCACTGAAGTTGTCAGCCAGTCGGATAGAATTTCTCATCTGGGGTAATCTCTTGAAAAAGATACTGTACTGCCAGAGCTTCATCCTGATTCCCGTTACGGCACAAGCCGCAGAGTCCCTCTCCATGGGGTCGGCTCTGTTGCAGATGCTCTGGGCGCTACTGATCGTAGTCGGTGTCATCTTGATTATATTTGGCCTGGCCCGCAAACGCTTTAGTTTCGGTCGGTTGCAGCAGGGAAAAATCCAAGTCCTGGAGCTTCGCCAGATCATGCCGAAAAATACCCTTGCCCTTGTGGAAGTACAGGGCAAGGTCATGCTTCTTGGTATCGGAGCAAATCAAATCAGCCTGCTTGCGGATTACCCTGATGACAATCCGGATCAGGCAGACTTTAAAACCCTGCTGGAACAGCAACAGTGAAATTTTTCTCCTGTTTATTGTTAAGCTTTATTTTCCTTCCTGGTATTGCCGAGGCCGTTAACCTGCCGACCATTTCTCTTGGAGTCAAAGATGCGGCCAATCCTGAAGAGGTTTCAACAGCCCTGCAGGTGCTCTTTGTTCTGACCATTCTCTCTATCGCGCCCGCCATCCTGCTGATGACAACCGCTTTTACCCGAATTGTCATCGTCCTTGGCTTTGTCCGCCAGGCAATGGGAACACAGAACATGCCGCCAAATCAAATTATTATTGGGTTGTCCCTGTTTCTTACCTTTTTCGTCATGTCACCGGTTATCAACAAAATCAATACGACCGCCTTGCAGCCGTATATGGATAATCAGATTACCCAACAGGATGCACTGGACAAGGCCGTTCTTGAGATGCGTACATTCATGTTCTCGCAGGTACAGGAAAATGAACTGCAACTTCTTATCGACATAACGGAAAAAGAGCAGCCCGAAGATAGAAAAGATATCTCCACGACCATTTTGATACCGGCTTTCATGCTTTCCGAGCTCAAACTTGCCTTCCAGATGGGCTTTATGATCTACGTCCCATTCCTGGTCATTGACATGCTTGTTGCATCGGTACTGATGTCCATGGGCATGATGATGCTGCCACCCATTATCATCTCTCTACCGTTCAAGTTGTTGCTTTTTGTCCTGGTTGACGGCTGGCACCTGGTGGTGGGCTCGCTGATGAAAAGCTTTTCCTGAATGCTCAGGCATATAAACCGGAATATACCCCCTAATCCTCAACTCTACCCCCTAAAATATGAGTCCGGAAACCGTTGTTCACATAGGCAGAAAGGCTGTGGAAACCGTTTTACTTGGCGCCGGGCCAATGCTCATTGCCGCCATGGTCGTTGGTTTGATTATCAGTATTTTTCAGGCGGCCACCCAAATTAATGAACAGACCATGACCTTTATCCCAAAAATAGTCGCGGTCTTTATCACCTTGCTCATATTCGGTCCCTGGCTGATGAACCTGCTGATCACCTTTACAACCGGCATATTCACCTCTATTGCCACGGTAGGGCAATAGCGCTGCAAGAACAAAGTCATGGATATCCAGCTCATCCCCATAGAGCAATTCCAAAACTTTCTTCTCTGCCTGGCCAGGGTTATGTCCCTTGTTGTCGCCATTCCCGTTTTTAACAGTCGACAGGCACCGCCACAGGTAAAAATAGGGATAGGTTTTGCTACCGCTCTCTTACTCTTCCCGCTTATGGCTTCGTACACGCCGGAAACCGAGTTCAGTGGGATTGCCTTTGCCCTGGTCATGGTGAACGAAGTCCTGATTGGCATATTGCTTGGTCTTGTTGCACAGCTCATCTTTACGGCTGTTAGTTTTGGGGGCACAATTATCGGCTACCAGATGGGTTTTGCGGCAGCAAACATTTTTGACCCGCAAACGACTCAGCAACTTTCCTTGATGAGTCAATTTTCAAATATCATCGCCATCCTGATTTTCTTGTCGCTGAACATCCATCACCTCTTTTTCCAGGTAATTGTTGACTCCTACACCTTGTTTCCACCCGGATTTATAGATTTTTCCGGCGGCTCCGTACCGTTGCTCATGGATCTTGCCGGGCATATGTTTTTGCTTGCCGTCAAACTCAGCGCTCCAATTCTTGTTTTGCTCTTGCTTTCAAACCTGGTCCTTGGCATCCTGGCCAGGGTTTTTCCCCAGCTCAATGTCTTCATGCTCTCCTTTCCCATGAATATAGGCATCGCCCTGTTGGTCATCGGGCTAACGCTCAATATTATTCCCCTCATGCTAAGACGGGAATTTGACACAATGGCTGAAAATTTCATCATGCTCTTCCAGATGTTTTGATCCGTTTTCCGGGAACTCTTCATAACCTTTTCTTTTTTATACCTTAAGAACATCGCAACAATTCAGGTCTGGGGTTTGCAATATCACTTGAGTACGCTGGCCCCTAGCCCCTTATCCATGTTTCCTACTCCCTAGATTATGGCAGAAGAAACCCCCACTGGTGAACGCACTGAAGCACCATCGGCAAAACGACGTGATGATTTTCGCAAAAAAGGGCAAGTTGCGCAAAGTCGTGAAGTACAAACAGCGGCCCTGTTCACCATCCTTCTTCTCTTTTGGATTTTTTACGCCCCCTATTTCTGGGGGGACCTGACAAAAATCATTTCTTCAATCTGGGCATACAGCTGCGAATTTACAATCACCCCTCCCGCTTTGATGCAGCTTATCTTTTTTATATTTAAAAACCTCGCGCTCATCATGGCCCCTCTTTTTCTTGTGGCCATGCTTACTGGCTTCTTTTCAACTTTTTTGCAGATCGGCTGGTTGTTTACCACCAAACCTTTGACACCTGATCTGAACAAACTCGACCCTATAAAGGGAATGGGGCGATTTGTTTCCAAGCGTTCCTTTGTTGAAATAATTAAATCGCTACTCAAGGTCACCCTGATCGCGTGGGTCGCATTTCGCACCGTTCAGGGAAAATTTGACGATGCGCTGGTGTTGGTCGACATGACGTTGGGGCAAATTCTTCAATTTCTAGCCGGAACTGCGACGCTTATCATGGCAAAGATCTGTGGGGTCATGATTTTTCTTGCGGCCCTTGACTATGCTTTTGTCCGCTGGGAAATGGAAGAAAAGATGAAAATGACCAAACAGGAACTGAAAGAGGAATTCAAAGATACCGAGGGTGATCCCCATATCAAGTCAAAAATCCGTTCCATTCAACAGCAAATGGCACGGAGCAGGATGATGGCGGCGGTTCCTGAAGCCGACGTTGTCATCACCAATCCAACGAGGATAGCTGTTGCTCTTCAGTATGACAATAATGCCATGGATGCCCCGATAGTTCTGGCAAAAGGTCAAGAACTGGTTGCGGCGAAAATCCGCGAACTCGCCAGGGAAAACAATATCCCGTTGGTTGAGAATCCACCAGTGGCAAGATTATTGCATTCGAGGGTTGAGACAGGACAAGCCATACCTGAAGAATTATTCAAGGCGGTGGCGGAAATACTTGCGTATGTTTACTCGCTCAAAAATAACCAAGCAAAACGTTAACAGAACCCTCATCGTATGGAAACAACCCGACCACAAACGCTGTTGAACCAGATACAGCTGAGCGAGCTTGTAAAACGCAGTGATATTTGGGCATCCATCGGTATCATCGGTATCCTGATGCTGATGATCATTCCGTTACCGCCCATGGTCCTTGATCTCTGTCTTTCTCTAAATATAACCTTGGCGGTACTGATACTGATCATCAGCCTGTATACGGATAAAGCGGTTGAGTTTTCTATTTTCCCTTCCCTGCTTTTGGCCACCACCCTTTTCAGGCTCTCCTTGAACGTTGCGTCCACCAGGCTCATCCTCCTGCACGGCAACGAGGGCATGGGCGCAGCCGGATCGGTCATAGAAGCCTTTGGGCAATTTGTGGTTGGTGGTTCCTATGTGGTTGGGTTGGTCATTTTCATTATCCTGGTCATCATCAATTTCATCGTTATTACAAAGGGTGCAGGCCGTATCGCCGAGGTTGCCGCTCGCTTCACCTTGGATGCCATGCCGGGTAAACAAATGGCCATTGACGCCGATCTCAATGCCGGCTTGATAGACGAGTCAGAAGCGCGCCGCCGTCGGGACGAGATCTCTGACGAAGCAACATTCCACGGTGCCATGGACGGTGCATCTAAATTTGTTCGTGGTGATGCCATTGCCGGTATCATTATCACACTGATCAACATCGGTGCCGGCTTCATTATCGGGGTTATGCAAAAAGGCATGCCCATGGCAGAAGCTGCGCAGAACTACACCATTCTTACCATCGGCGACGGCCTGGTTGGTCAGATACCGGCCCTGGTTATCTCTACTGCAGCAGGCATGTTGGTGACCCGTTCAGCCGGGAAAGAAAACTTCGGCGATGCCCTGAAAAAACAATTTCTGCGCTACACAAAGGCATTATGGATCGTTGCCGGCATTCTCTTGCTTTTTGCCCTTATACCAGGCATGCCTTTTCTGCCCTTTCTCACCTTATCACTGTGCATTGGCTTTGTTGCCTATCGAATTGATCTGGCTGATCGGAAAAAAGCAGCAGAGACTCTTATTGAACGACCTGAGCCGGTTGTCGAGACGGAAGACGATTACGAACAGATGCTCAACGTCGATCTCATTGAACTGGAAGTTGGATATGGACTCATTCCTTTTGTCGATGCAGCCCAGGACGGAGAGCTCCTCAGTCGTATCCAGTCCATCCGTAAGCAGTTTGCCTTAAGCAGCGGTTTTATCGTTCCACCGGTGCACATCAAGGACAACCTGCAACTGAGTCCAAACCAATACACCATAAGCCTCAAGGGTGTACAGATTGCCACGGCGGAAATGATGCCAGGGTACTATATGGCCATGGATCCGGGAATGGTCACCGAAACCATCAAAGGGATTCCCACCGAGGAGCCCGCATTTGGCTTACCAGCTATCTGGATCACAGAAGATCGCCGTGAACAGGCACAGATTGCCGGGTATACCGTTGTGGACTGTACAACGGTTATGGCAACCCATATCAGTGAGATTATAAAGCAACACGCGCACGAACTCCTTGGTCGACAGGAAACGCAAAACCTGATTGACAACCTGGGCCGGACGTACCCCAAACTGACCGAAGAGCTTATTCCCAACATCCTTAATCTCGGCAATATCATGCGGGTATTGCAGAACCTGTTACGCGAAGGCGTTTCCATCCGTGACCTGCGGACAATTCTGGAAACGATGGCAGATTATGCCCCCCTTACCCAGGATACCGATGTATTAACCGAATATGTGCGGCACGCACTGTCACGATCCATTTCTTGGGCCCATGTTCAGATGGACGGTACCATTCCCGTCATTACCATGGATCGCGCGGTAGAGGATACAGTACAAAACGCCATCCAGCACCGCGAGCACGGCAGCTATCTCGCTCTGGATCCTCAAGTTGCACAAGACATTTTGAACAGCTTAAGCGACCTCGTGTCTTCCTTTGCCGGCGGCCAGCAACCCGCACTAATGGTGATTCCGCAAATAAGACCCCATGTTCGCCGATTGACTGAACGCTATTTCCCCAGCATGGCTGTCCTGTCGCACAATGAAATTGCAGCCAACATGAAAATAAAATCCATTGGAACGGTAACCATCGATGCAAGTTAAGGTCTTTGAAGCCAAGGACATGAACAGCGGACTGAAAATGGTCAAAAAGGCTTTGGGCCCTGATGCCTTGATCCTTTCCACAAGAACCCTTCGCAACGGGAGAATGGGGGTCATGGGGAAACCGACCCTGGAGATTACCGCAGCAGTTGACTCCACCTGGGAGGAAAGGCCCGCTCGCGAAAACCCTTTACGGGAAAGGAGAATAGCCGGCTCTGCACAACCAGCAAATAACGAGGACATCACATATCAGGATGTGTGGGCGGAAGAAAAGACATATCGACGCATGGAGAATGAAAGGGCTCACCGGCCGTCTAACGAAGAACTCAATAATGAAGTTAGTGAGTTGCGCAGTATTATAAACGGATTATCAAAAAAGATTGGCAACCTGGACACCTCTTCTCCAAGCAGCCCCTATGTTGAACCGGAATATGTACACAACACCGTCGAAAGACAGGCCGACCCTGTGACCCAGCACCTCTGTGGTCGTGGTATCAACCAACAGGTAGCCGAGTTTGTTGCTCGCTTTACAAAGGACTCGCTGGGTTTACATGCCCCTGACGGCTCCTCTGACCTACATACCGTCCTCACCGATGCCATTGCCAGACTGTTTACGGTTGCCGCCCCCCTGGCTCAACGCCTCGCCCGCCAAAAACGAATATGCCTGATTGGCCCTACAGGGGTCGGCAAGACCACTACCATTGCCAAACTTGCAGCAAGGTATCTCAATAGATTCGGCGGTAAGGTTGCCCTCATAACCATCGACACCTATCGTATCGCTGCCGTAGAGCAACTCAAGGTATATGGCGAAATCATGAGCTTACCGGTTGAAGTTGTACTCAACCCCCATGAAATGGAGGAGGCCCTGGCCCGGCATAGCGATTGCGATCTCATCCTCATCGATACGGCCGGACGCAGCCCAGGCAACCCACTTGAGCTTCAGGAAATGGCGGCTTTTCTCAAGCCCGAATACAACTTAGAAAATCATCTGCTGCTATCGGCGACCACCAGAGAAACGGAACTCGAATCGGTTCTTCACCGTTTTTCCTGCCTGCCGGTCAGCAATATCATTTTCAGCAAAGTCGACGAGTGCACCCAGCTTGGCGTCCTGTTGAATATTCATTACAAACACAATACGCCAATCTCATTTCTTACCAATGGGCAGCGGGTACCGGAAGATATTATCGCACCCGACCCGAGAACAATTGCAGAACTGATAATGAACAACCACAGGAACCCAAGCAATGGTTGAGCAAGAGGTACGCCCCATGGATCAGGCCGGAACCCTGCGGGCAATGAAAAACGAACCGGAAGTACAGAACAAAGAGGCTCTCACAACAACCAGGGTCTTTTCCATCACCAGTGGAAAGGGCGGCGTCGGCAAGACGGCTACGGTTGCTAACATGGCTGTGTTGCTTGCAAAAATGGAGCAACGGGTTCTCGTACTCGATGCCGATCTCGGCCTGGCTAATATCGACGTCGTCTTCGGCCTTGCACCTAGTTACAACCTCAATCACTTTTTCGCCGGCGACATTGATCTGTCGTCTATCCTGGTTGAAGGACCGCATGGCATTAAAATTCTTCCGGCAGGTTCAGGGGTACAGCGCTTCACCCGTCTTGATTCACAGCAGAAACTCAGATTACTGGACGCCCTGGATTCCATGCACAATGAGTTTGATATTGTCCTCATTGACACCGAGGCAGGAATATCTGAGAACGTCACCTACTTCAACACAGCAGCCCAGGAAATTCTTGTCGTTACAACTCCTGAACCTACGGCAATAACCGATGCCTATGCCTTGATGAAGTTACTCTCCAACCAGTACCATGAAAAGCACTTTAACCTGATAGTCAATTTCATCAACGATGAAGAAGAGGCCCTGGATGTGTATCGGAAATTAACCATGGTTGCCAACAGATACCTTGACATATCCATTGATTTCATGGGATCGATCCCAAAGGATACACAAATGGTGGATGCCATCAGGAAACAACAGGTCATGGTGGAACTCTACCCTGAATCCAAAACAAGCCTTGCTTTTGAGTCCCTGGCCCGCAATCTTATGCAAGAGCCGCAAACGCTTGAGGCCAAAGGTTCCATTCAGTTTTTCTGGAAACGATTACTTGATTTCGGCAACAAGGGATAACCCTGAACACTTTCTGCTCTATAAACCAAATTACTACCATGGTCTACCCGCCTGTTCCGCCACTCGATGATCGCTCGCAACTAATCAGAGAAAACATGCCTCTGGTAAACCTTGTGGTGCAACGAATGGTATCTCAGGTTCCCTCGTTCATGACCAAGGACGATATGACCAGTGCGGCCATGGTTGGATTAATTGATGCCGCAAATAAATATGATGCCACCAAAGGGGCTCAATTTAAAACTTTTGCAGAATATCGTATCAGAGGTGCAATTTACGATGAGATGCGCAAATTGGACTGGTTTTCCAGATCCATGCGGGAAAAACAAAACCAATTGACGCAAACCATGCTCAAGCTCGAACGTAAACTTGGTCGCTCCCCGGAAGAAAACGAGATGGCCGATGCCATGGACTTGTCACTGGATGAATATCATCAACTGCTGACGAAGGTCTCTCACCTTGGTTGTGTCAGCCTCAATGAAACCCTTGATCATAGCAATGAGGGCAGGAGCTTTCTTGAAAGCCTCCAAGACTCCGAGGATCCGACAGCACTTGACATGATTGAATCGCAAGAGATGACCTACATCCTTGCCGATATCCTGGAAGAGCTGTCGGAAAAGGAACGGTTGGTGATCGCTCTCTACTATTATGAAGAATTGACCCAGAAAGAAATCGCCGAAGTCATCAACGTCACCGAGGGAAGGGTTTCTCAGCTTCACAGCCAGGCATTACTTAAACTCCGAGTCAAGCTCATCAACAGCGACTTGTACGATGGTGACTGAATCAAAACAACCCACTGAAACAACATGAATCTGACACCTTACATCTTTTGTCTCTTGCTGACAGTTGGAATTTTCTCCCTTTTTCTTGTGTACAGAAAAAGGACACAGGAACAACAAAAAATTCGGCATTTGTGTGCAAGAGTCCAGGCAGCCCTAGAGGATACTGTGGCAAACAAAATATCGACTCCTTTTGCATCATCATTGTCCACAGCAACCATGACCACCAGGCTGCAGGAGCCAAGGATACGGTTACAGTCCGGAGCAACAGGAGCCCCCCCGGAAAAGTATAAATTTTTTTCGAATATGGTAGCTCGGGGAATGAATGCGGAAGAAATCGCAGAGGTGCTGAACATCTCAACAACTGAAGCGACACAGCTGGTACATCTCTCAGGTTTGAGCGGATACCGAAATTAAGTGGGACTGGCAATTTCAAACCACAAAACTTGGTGCAGTTCGTATAATTTGCTTAAGAAAACAGGAAAAATTACCGAAAAAATATCAAGATTCTTCACAGCCCGGATGTTTTCTGAGAAAGACCGGGCAACACGATAACCAAGGTTGAAAAATCCTTTATGGTATCAGGAAAATACAGCTCATTGAGTGGGGCGGTTGCCAGAGAGCAAGCCATGTCACAGCTTACCAACAGTCTCGCCAACGTCAATTCCACGGGGTTCAAGAAAGAACGGATCAGTTTTGAATCATTGCTAAAAGGAAGTAAGCAGACCACCGATGCTAAAGGAATTAATTACAGTCGAATACGAAAAATCGGCATCGACTTTAGCCAGGGGCCGCTTCGTGAAACAGGGCGTTCTCTTGATGTTGCGATCTCTGGCGATGGCTTTTTTAAAGTCAGACGAGGAAATGAAACACTCTATACCCGAAACGGTAATTTTTTTGCCGATGAAAACGGGATGTTGAAAACAGCCCAGGGCTTTAATGTACTCAATGAAACCAACCAACCGATTCAAATCCCGGATATCGAGGGAAAAAAACTGCATATTGACGAATCCGGCAGTATCGCCCTGAACACCACGCCCTCAGGGGAAAAAATCCAAGTTTTTTCCATCACCGATAACGAAAAACTGACGAAGGCCGGCGACACCATGTTTCGGCTTGAACGTGGTGCAGTTTCGCGACCATTTAACGAGTCCCCCCTTATCCAGAAAAACCTGGAGGGATCAAATGTGAACATGGTTGAAGAAATGGTCACCATGATAGATACCCAACGTAAATATGACGCCAACCTGAAAGTGCTGAAGAGTTATTCGACCCTAAGCGAAAAACAAAACCAACTGGGTACAGTCGGATAATTTTCACATTATACCCCTTACACGGAGGAGAGAGTGAGATCACTATATACTGCGACAACCGGCATGAACGCCCAGTCCTTGAGCATGGATGTTATTGCCAATAATCTGGCCAACGTTTCCACCACCGGTTACAAAAAAAGCCAAACGTCCTTTCAGGACCTGATTTACCAACATATTGAAGTTCCGGGAGCCCCTACTTCAGACAACGGCACGGTTTCCCCCTCAGGTATCCAGGTGGGCCTTGGGGTAACACCAGCCGCCGTAACCAAGGTTTTTTCTGAAGGAGACATTGTACAGACCGGAAATGAATTTGACATAGCCATTGAAGGGGATGGATTTTTTCAAATTGAGCTTCCCAACGGCAACGATGCCTACACCCGGGCAGGCAACTTTAACCTGGACGGTAATGGCCAGATTGTCACCTCAGAGGGATACCCGCTCATTCCTGCCATTACTGTTCCCGACAATGCCCGCCAGGTTACCATCAGTGATACCGGGATCGTCAGTGCCCTTCTCGGTGACGACACCGAATCAACCGAACTCGGCAATATCGACCTCGCCTCCTTTGTCAATCCGTCGGGACTGCTGGCCATTGGCCGCAACCTATTCAGGGAAACGGAATCATCGGGCGTGGCCACCGTAGGCACCCCTGGCTCAGACGGGTATGGCTTATTGCTTCAGGGCTACCTGGAAAACTCCAACGTCAATCTGGTCGCAGAAGTAGCGCTGATGATTACCACACAGCGTGCTTTTGAAATCAACTCACAAGCCGTATCCACTTCAGACGAAATGATGCAGACCGTTGTTCAAATGGCATAGATTATGTTTAAGCTGACGATTCTTTACAGCATGTTCCTGCTCTCGTTGCTCATTGCCACCCCTGGATTCAGTCTCCATATCCAACTGCATGAGGAGGCTCTGGTCACAGAGAATTTTATCCGTCTGGGAGACATTGCCACCATCACTCCGGACAACGATGAAGCCAAACAATGGACAAATCGTCAAGTGAACCGGTCACCAGCACTGGGTGAAAGCAAGATTATTTACGCAAACAGGCTGATTGAATCCTTCCAGTACGTCAAGGGGGCTGACACGATCCAGTGGAGCGGTCCGGAAAATATTACCGTCAAACGAAAGGGCCAAACAGTCAGTAAAGAACAGCTCAAACAGATCATCGCCGAATTCCTGCAGCAGAACCAGGACAAGCTCCCGCAAGCCGACATGCGTTTCACCTCAGTACGGGCACCGGAAAAAATCATCCTTCCAGATGGAGATATCATCTATACCGTTACCCCATCTAAGCCTGGCATTCTTGGAAGCACAAGCTTTTCGATTATTTTTCAACTCGATGGCAAAACCGTAAAAAACTGCACTGTTCGCGGAAAACTTGAAGCCATTTCAGAGGTCGTCACTGCTGCGGTGAACGTTCGCAGGGGAACCATCCTCACGGCGGACAAAATAAAATTGGCCAGAGTTGATATAAGTAATCTTGACGCGACCTACCCTGCAACCGATTTGGTCATCGGGATGCAGGCAACTCGAACCATACGGGCAGGTCGTGCCATCGACTACAATAACGTAGAGATAGCACCGGTTATAAAAAAAGGTGAGCGAGTAAAAATTGTTGCCTCCAAAGGCTCTCTGCAAATATCGACTAACGGAATTGCCATCATGGATGGGCGCCCTGGAGATTTTATTCGCGTTAAAAATACCAACTCCAGCAAACTTGTCTATTGTCAGGTCTATGCACCGGGTATCGTCTATGTGGAGTTTTAACATGGAACACACATCAACACATCATCCTGCTTTCCAGTACCTAATCAAGAAAGCTATGCCAGCCTGTATTTTCTTCCTGCTTGCCACCGGATGTGCCCGACAAGAGGATAGAGTAATACAGGTTCCCGAGCCTTTGGAACCTGCGGTAACAGACAATGTGCAGCCAATCTCGCCCGGCTCCATCTGGACCGGAGATGAGGGCAACTGGATTGCCGATCTCCGTGCCCAACAGGTAGGTGATATTGTCACCGTAATTATCCTGGAAGAAGCCAGTGCCACCAAGGAAGCGAGCACTGAGACGGATAGGGACAGCGGGATAACGGCCGGCATTCCCTCATTTTTCGGTTTGGAAAAAAAGCTTGTTGAAAATAATCCCGACCTGGACCCGTCCAACCTGATCGAAGCCAAAATCGAAAATAACTTCAAAGGATCGGGAAAAACCACCCGCAAAGAAGACCTCCTGGCTACGCTCACCACCCAGGTTATCAAGGTCTACCCAAACGGCAACATGAAAATCAGGGGTGGTAAATCCGTGGTGGTCAACAATGAAAACCAAATTATATACCTGACCGGTATTATACGCCCCTATGATGTCAGTGCCGCAAACGAAATAGATTCCAGCAAAATTCTCAACGCCCAGATCGCCTATACGGGCAAAGGTGTAATTTCCGATAAACAGCGGCCAGGTTGGCTTGGTCGTATTGTTGATCGCGTTTGGCCATTTTAAATTTGCAGGGATAAAAACACCATTTACATGATCATGGATCAAGGCCGGCAGATATGAACAAGACACAAACACCATACACGATCATCTGCGCCATTGTGTTGCTGCTCTTTACCTCTTCGACTCTCCAGGCGGCACGGATAAAGGACCTTGCCTCCATTGAGGGGGTCCGTGATAATCAGCTGCTCGGCTATGGCCTGGTCATGGGGCTCAACGGTACCGGAGATGACATAAAAAAATCCGTTTTCACCCGTCAGGCATTAATCAACCTGGTCAAACGATTGGGAATGTCGATCACTCCTGATGTTTTTAACC
The DNA here is from genome assembly GCA_945787305.1 of uncultured Desulfobulbaceae bacterium. Lineage (GTDB taxonomy): Bacteria > Desulfobacterota > Desulfobulbia > Desulfobulbales > Desulfobulbaceae > DRLX01. The sequence continues at coordinate 19,864 of CALZIH010000010.1, forward strand.
AGATGAAAACGGATAACGTCGCTGCCGTTATGGTTACCGCCGACCTCCCCCCTTTTGCCAGGCCGGGGGCGAGAATAGATGTTCTTGTATCCGCCATGGGTGACGCCGACAGTCTTTCCGGTGGCACCCTGCTGATGACCCCATTAAAAGGACCGGATGGAAAGACGTATGCCGTTGCCCAGGGGCCACTTGCGGTAGGGTCGATCGCATTTGGCGGCAAGGCCGCAAAGGTACAGAAAAACTTTCCCACAGCGGGCCGCATTTCAAATGGCGCAATCATTGAACGGGCCGTCGGCTGGAAACTGCCGCCCAGCGGTGATCTGCTTTATGAGCTCAACGAACCGGACTTCACCACTGCAGCCCGGATGACCATGGCTATCAATGGTCAATTCGGCCCCAACACCGCCCATTCACCAGACAGCGGAACCGTCAAAGTGTTGATGCCCCTGGACTATCGGGGCGATGTGGTTGGATTTGTAGCGGACCTGGAAAACATTGAAATCGAGGCCGCAACACCGGCTCGAATCGTTGTCAATGAGCGAACCGGAACCATAGTCATGGGGCAGAATGTCCGTATTACGACTGTGGCTGTGTCTCACGGCAACCTGAATCTGATCATTACCGAACAGATGAATGTGACCCAACCCAACCCTCTCGCCGCCGGAGAAACCGTTGTCACTCCGGAAACAAATATTGATGTGGTTGAGGACGAGGGCAATCTTATTGTCCTGGACATGGGTGTCAGTATCGGTGAGATTGCCAGAGCCCTAAATGCGATCGGTGCCACTCCAAGAGATCTTATAGCTATTTTCCAAGCCATTAAGGCCTCAGGTGCCCTGCATGCCGAGCTTCTCATTATTTGAACCTTGTGCTTAAGGTGTTGGCCACCGTAAATCGCGCATTATCCTGGTTGTCCTGTACACGGTTTACTTGCGTTTACAGGCAACCGTAACAACTGAATAATACATACAAACCCCATGCATCCAATTGATTCAATCACCACCCCGGCTCTTCAAGTAACGACTAATGCTTCACCGCCAAAGGTTTTGAGTAGAGATGCTGCATCGCTTAAAAAATCCTGTCAGGAATTTGAGGCCATATTTGTCCAATCCATGTTCAAAGCCATGCGAAAAACCATTCCCGATGGCGGGCTCTTTGAAAAGGATACGGCCCATCAAATCTATCAGGACATGCTGGATTCTGAGATATCAAAAGAGATTTCAAAACGCCAGAGCATAGGGCTTGCCGATCAGATGTACCGTCAGATGGAAAATTTTTTACCCGATCCGGAAAAAAAATAAAAAAATGTAAAGATTTTTACCTTCCCTGTCGATAATCAAGGTAACCGGAAGAATATTTTCCGGGTTAGCGGTGCAAGGATGCGCCGCAAAACCAGCAGGGAGGCGGAAAATGCTAGAAAATATCAGCTACAATCAACATACCGACAAAACGCTGTACGCCCATCAAAGTTACCGGATGGAAACAACGACTGTTTCTTCAGGTTCCCAAGATGGCGATATGTCCAGACTCATGGACAGGGTCACCATTCAAGGTGAATCCACAGTGGCGCTCACCTATTCCAGCTCAATGACGTTGAATACGGATGAGGACGGGAAATACGGTATGCTGCAGGGTCTGGTTGCCAACCTACTCAAAGAACAGGGCATTAACACCACGGTAACCATCGATGACAACGAAATCGACATTGCCTCCATTACCCCGGAAGAGGCAAACGCTTTGGTTGCAGACGACGGGTACTTTGGTGTAGAACAGACTTCGGAACGTATTTTCCAGTTTGCCGTCGGCATTGCCGGTGGAGACCCCTCCAGGATCGAGGCAATAAAAGAAGGGGTCGACAGGGGATTTCAGGAGGCACTTGATGCCTTTGGCGGAACGCTGCCTGATATCTCCTACGAAACCTATGATGCGGTGATGGAAAAATTGGACAACTGGGTAGAGGAATCCCAGTCTGTAGCTTGAGTTATATTAAGATGAGGTATCGCCATGACAGTTGAATTTTTTGGTGTACGTGGATTTGGCCAGATCGGAGGCGTCAACAAGACAACGCGTCCCGGAGAGGCACAGAAATCCGGTAAGGCAGAGGGAACCGACGGTGCATCCTTCACCTCCGCATTACAGGGAGCACACGAAATGCAGGCAGCAGGTAAGGTAGGAGATACTGATCGTGCAGCCAGGGTTCAGGCGTTGAAAGAACAGGTAGCCAACGGCTCGTATGAACCCGACCTGAACAAGGTAGCCTCCAGCCTACTCAAATTTCTGGTTGAGGAAGGTTGAGATGAACAGGGAAGCGGTACACGATCTCCTGCAGCAGCTCCACGACATTATCCTGTTGGAACGTGAACATGCCAAGGCACTTGACATAAAAGCCATGGCCATGGATATGGAACAGAAGGAATCTCTATTACATATTCTGGGCAGGGTAGACGACCTCCACCCCGATGACCGTGCCCTTGCCCGCACAATCCAGCAGGAAAACATCCGTAACGCCTATCTGTTTAAGGCAACCTTGAACTGGATTCAAGATACCATGGAATTCTTTGGCCGTAAAAGTGTGCCTTCTACCTATGGTCAATACGGCACCACAGTAAATAATGCCATTAACGGCAGGCTGCTTTCCGGAAGGGTCTAGCCCGCATCTCATGACTATCGCCAACTTACAGTTATCAGGCTGTTATTACAAGGAAACCTGTACTGGTGTTAGTGAAAGTATGTTTTCTAATGAAACATCAAAGAGTCACCCTTCTGGCGAGTAGATTTTACCGCATCTTCTTTGTTACAGACCAATTGCAGTAGCCAACTACAGCTTCATGGTCTGTGCCTTGAATCTGCAGCAAAATCTACTCGTGAGAAATGCAGGCTAACCCTTCCGGGTGTCTTTTACAGCAATTCCTTCCCACCCTCCCCTTTCTTTCTAAATTTTTCCACCCGCTCTTCCGATAAGAAACCTGTACAGGAAGTAAGCTGAACAGTTTTCTCTGAACTACAGACGGGCCGAACTTCAATTGTATTTTTCAAGTCAACGTAAGCTGAATACATACAGGGCAATCAACATAAACCAACGTTTAACAAATAACCTGCTCAAAAGACTTACGGGTGCCTTACATCCTGAAACCCGGAACTTGAAACCATTTAGGCAAAATTATGGGCGGACTTCTCACAGCATTGAATGCAGGCAAAACCAGCCTGGTAACCAACCAGAAATCCATCGAAATTGTTGGCAACAATATTGCCAACGTCAACACCGAGGGATATTCACGGCAACGGGCTGAACTTTCCCAGATACCCGCGGTAAATGTCGGTGATTTTTTTGTTGGCCAGGGCGTTACCGTCTCCGATGTATCCCGAGATTATGATGTCTTTATCAGCCGCCAGCTCCAGGAAAAATCAATTGCTTTTGGCGAGGAAAGCGGTAGATCAACCCCCCTGACCGAGCTGGAACGGATTTTTAATGTTTCCGACGAGAACCTCGCCTCGGAAATCGATAAATTCTTTGACGCCTGGCAACAATTAACCACGAACCCAAGCGGCCGGGTCGAACGGGACATGGTCATGCAGCGCGGACAACTGATGGGTGATGCCTTTCGTAACACCTATGACGAACTGGAAAATATCCGCAATAATATAAACAACAAGATCGTCGCCAACATTACAGACATTAATGAAAAAACTTCTGAAATAGCCAAACTCAATGATCGAATTTATTTAGTGGAAATTTCGGGACAGTCGGCAAATGCCGCCCGTGACCAGCGGGACCTCCTGGTCGAAGACCTCTCCAAAACCCTAGGCGTTCAGACTTACACCGATAACCGGGGTATGCTCACCGTACAACTTCCGGGCGGCACGCCCCTGGTCCAGGGAAACTTCCACATGCCGATCAGCGCGGTA
>CALZIH010000011.1:0-22954 GCA_945787305.1 uncultured Desulfobulbaceae bacterium
TATTTCCGTACTATGCAAACGGCTTTTTAGACTTTTTACGAGTCCATCAGGTTTGGTTGTGAAAAGTTACAATGAGCCTGCTTTTTTGCCAACTGTATTGTTGACGATTCAGAATCGTTTGTCTAGTGTTGTCAGAACGTTTTTTAATAGGTTGAAGATATAGCTCGAAGAAAAAATTTGGAGTATTCGGAAATGGAAGTAATTTTGGCTCGCCCCCGCGGTTTCTGTGCTGGCGTGAAACGGGCAATCGCCATTGTCAACAGGGCGCTGGAATTGTATGAACCGCCGGTGTATGTCTTACATGAGATAGTTCATAATGCGCATGTTGTCAGCGATCTGGCCGGGAAAGGTGCTGTTTTTGTCGAGCAGTTGGAAGATATTCCAACCGGTTCGTTGACCATCTTCAGCGCGCACGGGGTCTCCCTTGCCGTTATACAGCATGCGGAGGAACTCGGCTTACGGACTATTGATGCAACTTGTCCGCTTGTGGCAAGGGTACATCGAAGGGTCACCCGTTTAAACAAGATTAATTATGATGTGTTGGTGATCGGCCATAAAGAACATCCCGAGGTTGTGGGTACCTGCGGTCATGCGGCAGGTGCGGTACACGTGGTCTCTGAACCCGAAGATGTCGCAACTCTTGAGGTTCAAGACCCGAACCGGGTGGGGTATGTGACCCAGACCACTCTCAGTGTTGACGATACCGTTGAGATGCTGGCTGCGATCCGGAAACGATTTCCTGAAATTTCCGAACCGAAGCGGACCGATATCTGTTTTGCAACCACCAACCGGCAGGCTGCGGTTCGGGAGCTCTCTGATATGGTGGATCTGCTGCTGGTGGTGGGGTCAAAGAACAGTTCTAACTCCAATCGGTTACGTGAGGTAGCACGTGGCAAGGGTATTACCGCCTATCTCATTGATCATGCCGATGAGATTGATCCGAACTGGCTGCAGGGAATCGAGCGGGTTGGAGTGACAGCTGGCGCCTCTGCCCCTGAATATCTTGTGGAAGAGCTGACAAGGTGGTTGCTGGAGAACGGTGCATCGTCTGTACATGAAATGGAAGGTAAAGAGGAAGTTGTCCATTTTCAAATGCCAGAATTTCCCTGACCAAGATGGAAGATCGTCTGTGTCACCGGCATCGCACGCTAGCTGCAACCAATCATTTTTATATAAAATAAGAGTCCGGCACTGCCCGGGATGAACGATATGTTGACAACAGATACCACGGAATGTACAGGGCCAAGGCTCAAAGACATTCATTCCCCACAGGATCTCCGTAAGCTGTCCGTGCCCGAACTTAACGGGATAGCAGAAGATTTACGCCAGACTATCATCACCACCCTAGCCGAGACCGGCGGGCATCTGGCCCCAAGTCTTGGCGTTGTTGAATTAACCCTGGCCCTCCATTATGTTTTTAACACTCCTGATGATAAACTGGTATGGGATGTAGGCCACCAAACCTATGCCCACAAGCTTCTCACCGGCAGGCAAAAACAGTTTCACACCCTGCGCCAATATGGGGGTTTGAGCGGTTTTCCCAAGTTTAAAGAAAGCGAATACGACGCCTTTGAGACCGGACATTCCTCCACTTCCATTTCTGCTGCTCTGGGAATGACCCTGGGAAAGAACATAACAGGAGATACAAACCGTGTGGTCGCCATTATTGGCGACGGTTCCATGACGGCAGGTATGGCTTTTGAGGCCTTAAATCAGGCTGGCCACCTTGACAAGGACCTTATTATCATCCTCAATGACAACGAGATGTCGATTTCGGAAAACGTGGGTGCAATGTCCAGTTTTCTTTCCCGGCAGCTTACAAGCAAAACTGTCCGCCGTCTGCGTAAACATGTATCCTCCAAGCTCAAAGAACTTCACGGCGTAGGCGATCGTTTTCTCAATGTCCTGAAAAAAAGTGAGGAGAATATCAAGAGTTTTTTTACTCCCGGCATGCTCTTCGAGGCCCTGAAATTAAATTACATCGGCCCCATTTCCGGACATGAAATCGAAGATCTCATCCTCACCCTGGAAAACATTCGGGACAACGTAGACGGCCCGGTTCTGGTCCATGTCCTCACCCAGAAGGGGAAAGGATATGGTCCGGCAGAAAAGAATCCCGGAAACTATCATGGGCTTGGGCCCTTTAATGTTGAGACAGGTGAACCCAAACCTTCCTCCGGCCCAATCAGTTACACTGAGGTCTTTAGCAATACCATCTGCAAGATCGCCCGTACCAACTCTCGGATAACTGCTATCACTGCAGCAATGCCTGCCGGGACCGGGCTTGCCTCCTTTGCCACGGAGTTTCCCGAGCGTTTCTTTGACGTGGGTATTGCCGAGCAGCATGCCGTCACCTTTGCCGCAGGCCTGGCCACCGAGGGAATACGTCCGGTAGTCGCCATTTACTCCTCCTTTTTCCAGCGCGCCATGGATCAGATTATCCACGATGTCTGCATTCCCAACCTGCCGGTGACCCTGGCCATTGACAGGGCTGGTGTGGTTGGTGATGACGGTCCTACCCACCATGGGGTCTTTGATATATCTTTTCTCCGTTTTATTCCCAATCTTACGTACATGGCCCCCAAGGACGAAAACGAGCTGCAGCACATGCTCAACACCGCAGTCTCTCTGCCGGGACCAGTTGCTATCAGATATCCTCGCGGTGCGGGAGAAGACGTGGCCATGGATCAGCAGTTGCAAATCCTGGAGCCGGGCAAGGGAGAGCTGTTGCGAGAGGGAAAAGATATCCTTCTCCTTCCGGTGGGCAACAGGGTTTATCCGGCGCTGAGAGCGGCGGAAGGCCTGGGGAAAATTGGCATTGAGGCGGCTGTCATTAACCCGCGTTTCATTAAGCCCCTGGACAAAGAACTTATCTGTGAATGGGCAAGAAAGACAGGACGGGTGTTGACAGTGGAAGACAATGTCCGCCATGGAGGATTCGGCAGCCTAGTCCTGACACTCCTCTCTGAAAGAAAACTATACAACATTAAAACATCCTTACTCGCCTACCAGGATAACTTCATTGAACACGGTCCGCAAAAAATTCTTTGGAAAAACTCACGGCTTGATTCACCTTCCATAATCAGTGCAGCCATGGAGCTGATGAAGGAAAAATGACAGGTTTACAGGAGTGCGCAACAAAGGCAAAAGATTCTGTTAGATGACCTTTTCCGCCTTCTGGTTGGTTGATATACTGCCTTATTACCCATCCAGTACTTTCAAGAAGGATAGATTTTTTCCGCTCTGTCTGGTGCCAATGGGAGATGAGAGATAATGATTTTAAAAAGCTGCATACAAAGTGGCCGAAATTACGGAATGAAACCAAAAGATTAAAACCATGAAGAACCTAAGTTGTTTATGTATTGTCAGTATCTGGTTGCTGTTTGTTTCCGGTGTCCTGATACTGCCTGTTGTGACCCTGGCAGCCGAAGACGATGCTATTGATTTTCTTGAGGATGATTTTTATGGTGGAGAGCCAGACCCCGTCGAAGTGGGAGATCCCATTGAGCCGTTTAACCGGGCGATGTTTGAGGTCAATGACTTTTCATATATCTGGGTTTTTAACCCTGTCGCCACAGGCTACAGTAATATCATGCCTTCCGATATCCGGGGTTCTATTAATAATTTCTTTTACAACCTTCAAGAACCTGTTCGTTGTATCAATGCCCTGCTCCAAGGCAGGTTTTCCGATGCAGGAACCCTGTTGGTCAGGTTTCTTATCAACAGTACCGGAGGTGTTGCCGGATTCGGTGATCCTGCAGGCCGTGAATTAGGTTTTAAAGCGGTTGATGCAACCCTTGGTGAAACACTCGGAGTTTGGGGGATAGGTGATGGTTTTTACCTGGTGGTCCCCTTCTACGGTCCATCAACCCTGCGTGATTTTACCGGAACCGTAGTCGACGGCCTTGCGCTGACGCCTTACTATTTCTGGGCAAATGGCTGGGAGGAAAAAGCAGGTATTTATCTCACCAAGGAGCTGAATAAGTTGTCCCTGCACCTTGGTGAATATGAGGACTTGAAAAAGATGAGTTTTGATCCCTACGTAGCCCTTCGAAACGTTTATTTTCAGCATCGAAAGCAGATTCGGGACTCGCCGATTTTGTTGGAAGAAGACCGGGAATAAAGTATGGCAGGAGCTAAGAGGAATATATCTGCAAGGCAGCTGCGAAGAAATGTTTACTCCTCTCCTTACCATCTATGCGTCTAATACAGGACAATAAGATGAATCTGGTCATAGGAGGAAGCGGGTTTATCGGCAGCCATCTGGTACAGGAGCTCGTCCGGTGTAATGAAAAGGTCAGGGTACTTGACCGGGACCCTTTCCCACCTGATATGGAACACCAGCCCGATGAGATGGTACAGGGAGATATATTGATCCCAGGCGATCTTTTATCCTCCATGAAAGGCTGTACAACGGTTTACCACCTGGCAGGTACTCCGGAACTGTGGAGCAGAGATGTATCCGTTTTTGATCGGTTGAATCGCCAGGGAACCGAGAACGTCCTCCGTGCTGCTCGACAGACAGATGTTAAACGGTTTGTTTTCACCAGTACCGAATCTATTCTTGCCCCTACCAGTGGCAATGAACCTGTTACGGAAAAGGCTCGGCCGAGGCTGAAAGACATGCTTGGTCCCTATTGTCGTTCCAAGTTTCTTGCAGAGCAGGCTGTTTTCAAAGCAGCAGAGCAGGGGCTTCATGCGGTTGTTGTCTGTCCCACTCTGCCCATAGGACCCGGAGACAGAAATCTAACGCCTCCTGGCCAGATGGTGACGGATTTTTTGAGAGGAAAAATTCCTGGATATCTCGACTGTACCCTCAACTTTGCCGATGTCCGGGATATGGCTACATGGCACCGGTTGGCTGCAGATTTTGGCGAGCCGGGGCGCAGGTATATTCTGTCAGGCTATAACCTTTCTATCATTGATTTTTTTCAACACTTAAGCAGGGAAAGCGGGCAGCCAAGCCCCAAATTGAAGGTGCCTTATACGGTGGCATTGGCCTGGAGCTATCTGGAACATTTTTACGGCCTTATCACCGGGAAAAAACCGAAGAGTTCCACTACCGGGGTAAAACTCTGCAAACGTTCATTGGCTTTTAACGGTGCCTGGACCTGGAAAACCCTTGGCCACCAGCCCCGGCCCCTGGAAGAGAGCATCAGGGATACCGTTGCCTGGCATAGTGACCGTATAAACAGTGCAAGGAACATAAAATAACAACTGCGCTTCTATTTGAAGCCGTAATCCTCAAATACGGGTTTGAGTCGTTTATAGATCATCTCCTCTGACAGGCCGTAATTTTCCAGTGAATATTGGTGCTTACTTGTATACCTGCGAGCTTTGTCCGTTTCTGCAGTAAGGAGTGTGTCGTATTCAGGCTGCAGTTCCAGGCCAAAATCCTGATAAATGCTGCAGACTGTTGAACGTGGGTCAGCAACAAGATCCTCGTACCGTACTTTACGCAACCCCTCTGCTGGAAAGGTTTTTTCCACCTCATGGAGATGAATATAGTATTGGCAGATCAAGTCGGCCAGTTCCTGGTAAGCTCTTCCCCCTGTACAGGCGTAAGGGGCCAGGGATTTCCAGGTTGCCTCAAACATGCTGATCAACGATGGAATGGATTCATTGGGATGCCGTACCAGGTGGACAATACGCATGTCCGGCAGCAGTTCATGGATGGATTGGAGACGGCCGGCAATAAGCGCCACTTTTTGTAGCAGGATCTTATCAGGTCCGGTGGCGTACAAATGCCGTTGTAGGCAACTCTTATAATAGGTCATCAGCTTATGTCTTGATTTTTCCGGCATAAAATCGACAAACGTCGCGGCGTTCATTTCCTTTAAAAACGGAAACAACAGGCCCAGCAAAGGGCTGAGCATGGCATACATAAACAGCATTTCGTCCGACTCGGCCTTTTCAGGACCCGTCTGATGAATTGTCTCCCAGCCTTTGAACCCTTTATTACTGATTACGTTCAGTATTCGTCCTCCAGGACTTCCAAGCAGTCGGTCAAACCGACCTGCCCAGGCAAAGAGTTTGTAACAGGTCACGGCAGGAAATATCGTCTGATACAGTTTCAGGTATGAAAACTGTTCATCCAGAGCGAGCAGTCGGTGGGTAAAGGTTGTGCCGCTGCGAGGATTACCGATGATATATAGGGGGGCACGAACGGGCTGCTTGCGGAAACCGGGAAAAAAAATATAGTCCAGCAGGCGCATGGTCCAGACAAGCATACGCAAGAGTAAAAAGGGCACCAGAAAGATGATGACCAGCGTTGCATGCCGGAGGGAAAAATATTGTCTTGAAAAAGTTAGGCGTATTAACGTAAAAAGAGTCGGGTAATGAAAATACATAGTTTTGAACCTTCTGGCGATCTGTTGGAAGCAATACATTTGGACATACTTTATCGGTCAGGGAATATGGCCGGAAACAAGCTATCTCGTCAAGGATTATACGTTGAATTATGAGTAAAATCCGTTTTACGACTATACTCTTTGGTGCTATTGGCTTTTCCTTTTTGGGCTGGTTGCTGGTGAATGAAGGTGTCGGAGGTGTTTTCACCGTACTTTCCCTGGTTGGTCTGAATATTTTCTGGATTGTCGCGTTCCGTGTCGTTCCCATCTGTCTCGACGCCTATGGTTGGAATCATCTGTTTGCAAAGGACAAAAGGCCATGCTTTGCTGATCTAACAAAAGCCAGATGGATTGCAGAATCAGTGAACACCCTGTTTCCTGTCGGCCAGATAGGCGGCCACATCCTGCGAGCACGTATAATAGGCAAAAAAAGCGAGGTCGGCACGGAGGCCGGTGCCACGGTCATGGTAGACTTTACCATTGGCCTGTTGACCCAGATTGTCTTCACTATTCTGGGGCTTGTCCTTCTCCTGCGGCAAAAGGAGGAACAGACTACCACCTCCGGAGTGCTTCTCGGTATTGCCGTTGCCCTGATTATTGTCAGCTGTTTTTTCTTCAGCCAGCGGGCAGGATTGTTCGGCTTTATCGCCCATAAAATGGGCCTGGTGATGCGTAAGGAAAAATCAGCTGCCCTTGTCGGCAATGCGCGCAATCTGGATCAAAAAATTACGGAAATCTATGCTCAAAGAAACAAACTTTCTGTCTGTTTTTTTTGGCGGCTTGGAGGATGGATTGCCAAGTCGGGTGAAAACTGGTTGTTTTTCTCTTTTGCCGGTGTTCCGATAAGCCTGCAGGATGCTGTCATCCTTGAAAGCATAAGTACAGCATTTCGTAGCGCGGCCTTTTTTATACCGGGTGGCCTTGGGGTCCAGGACGGCAGCCTGCTTGTTATCGGTTCGTTTCTCGGCTTGGGAGCCGACAATGTCATGGCCCTGGCCCTTGTCAAACGTTTTCGTGAACTGGGTGTCGGCATTCCCGGTTTACTCTGGTGGTTGCAGATAGAGGGACGAAATCAGAACAACCCTCATCTTGATAAGAGTTGAGGAAGGATTGCATGATCAACAGGTTAAGGAATAATACACCTTGTCTACCAAAGTGGTGGATACCGTGGATTTTGAAATATGCGCGCAGTTTACTTGCACTTATCCTCTGTGCTACAGGGGTGCTGTTGTTTTTTACACTACAGCAGTTCAAAATCAACACCGACCTGACGGAAATGATCTCCAACGACCTGCCTTTCCGTCAGGTGGTGAAAAAATTTCATGGAGAGTTTCCTGATCTGGTCGGGGCAATTGTCGTAGTCATAGAAGGTGACATACCTGAGCAGGTCAGCCAGGCCCGGAATATCTTAGCCAACCGGCTGCATCGGGAAACAAGTCTGTTTAAATCCGTCTATACGCCAGGCGGTGGGTCTTTTTTTGACAGGAACGGCCTGCTGTACTTAAGCGAGCAGGAGCTTGAAGAACAGGGAGACAGCCTGGCTGCAATGCAGCCGTTTCTTGCTTTGCTGTCAAAGGACTTTTCCCTGGCCGGGCTCTTTTCAGTGCTCAGGCAGCTTGTGGACCAGGACGACATCTCGATTAATGACAATGAGAAAATAATCCGGCTATTAAATACGCTTGGGCTAACATTTGATAGTGTTGAAGAGGGGAAAACCAAGAGTATGTCCTGGCAGGAATTGATGCTGGAAACCTCCATCACTTCTGCACAAAAAGAGTTTATCCTCTTGCAACCGATTCTGGATTACCAGAAAATAAATCCCGCCAAGCAGGCGATCAGCAACATTCGTGAAACGAGCAGGGAATTGCGGATTACCGAGCAATACGGGGTTACTGTCAACATTACCGGTAAACCGGTTATCAACTATGAAGACCTGCGAAGCGTTCGCACCGACATCGGTATTGCTTCCCTGGTTTCCTTTGTTCTGGTGGGGATTATCCTCTACCTGGGCCTTGGTTCGGTTCGCTTGGTCTTTGCAGGCCTATCTACATTGATGATAGGGCTTGTTTGGACCATTGGTTTTGCGATCTTGCTGGTTGGCAGGTTAAACATGATTTCCGTCACCTTTGTTGTGCTCTTCATTGGCCTGGGTATTGATTGCAGCATCCAGATTTGTTTACGTTACAAGGAATACCTCGCGTCCGGCTACCAGCATATGGAAGCTATTGGTGAAGCTGTCAGCGCAACCGGCAATACACTCCTGATCTGTTCAATATCCACGGCAATTGGTTTTTACGCTTTTGTACCAACGAGTTACGTTGGAGCCTCGGAGCTCGGTCTTATTTCCGGTACCGGAATGTTTTTTATTTTCCTTGCCAGTGTCACTGTCCTGCCGGCCATAATGGGCCTGATGCCGGTAAAGAAAAAACGTCCCTTACCGCTGGCAATCGGTAGCTCGATTTCGTCTCTGCTTGTGAAATATCCACGCCGCATTGTCATTGCAGCAACTGTTTCAGCCTTGGCTGCCATACTCATCCTGCCTGGGATTTCTTTTGATGCCAATCCATTTAATATGTCGGATCAACGCTCGGAATCAGTTCGAACCGCAATGGAGCTCTTTCAGGGTGATAAAACCTCTCCCTGGACTCTTTCAGTCCTGGCTTTTGACCGGCAGGAGGCGCAAAAGCTCGCCGGGCGGCTCAAACAACTTCCTGAGGTGGAAGCTGTTGTGACAATTGATAGTTTCATTCCGAAAAATCAGGCTGCAAAACTCGAGCAGATTGAAGACATGGCGCTGGTTTTGCCGCCGGCACCCCAAAAACAACAAGGCGAAACCTTTGATCAATATCAACGTAACAAAGAAACCCTTTCCGAGTTATCGCGGGCTCTGCATGTCCGACTCAGCAGTGACGCTATCGAAGAAAAAGAACTTTCGGCAATCCGCAAGTTTGCCGGTGCGATTCACGATGTTGAAAAGTTGCTGACGGATCCGGAACAGGGGCGGTTAGTTTTTGATCGGCTCGATGCAGCCTTGCTGCCCAATCTTTCAATTCTTTTGAACCGGCTGCATTCGTTGATGGAGGCGACAGCGTTTGATACTGCACAATTACCCCGAGATATAGTCAGTCGCTATATTTCTAACAATAATTTTTACAGAATCCAGGTGTTTCCACGCGACGATCTCAGGAATATTGAAAATCTGCAAAACTTTGTTGCCTCGGTACAAAAGATAGCACCTGAAGCAACAGACCAGCCGGTAACGGTTCTTGGGGCCGGTAAGACCATTGTTTCAGCGTTCAGGAACGCCTCAATCCTGGCCTTTATCCTTATTGCCTTGTTTTTACGCTTCGTTATGAAGACCTGGACAGGGGTGCTGCTTGTGTTATCTCCACTGCTGCTGGCATTGTGTTACACAATGGCTGCGGCAGTACTGATGAACATCCCCTTTAATTTTGCGAACATCATAATTGTGCCTCTTTTACTGGGGATTGGGGTGGACTCCAGCATCCACGTTGTCCACCGGCTCAAAGAAACTAACGCTGCGAATATGCATATTCTGGAAACCAGCACCTCCCGGGCTGTTTTATTCAGTTCGTTGACGACCATAATGAGTTTTGGTAGTCTTTCTTTCATCCATCACGCGGGCACTGCCAGCATGGGGAAACTGCTTACCCTGGGTGTCACCTTGATGATTATCTGTACCCTGATATTTTTGCCGGCATTTCTGGAACTGTACAATCCGTACAGGAAACAGCAGGATCCGACGCTTTAGTTTTGTATGGTTCAATATTTATCAAGCTTGCTTATTTTCTCATCCAAGATTTTCAGGAGCCCATCGATTCCCTGATCTTTCAGTACCGACTTGAACTGGGCTCGGGTAAGTGACAGCTGACTGACTCCTTCAACCTGAATGTCGACAATGCGCCAAACCCCATCGTTTTTCATAAGTATATATTTAAACTCTCGAGTTTCTTTGGATTTTTTTACAATATGGCTGATCACCATCATGTACTTTTCTCGAATGGACTCATTTGAAACGATCACGAATTGCTGCTCTTTATACTCTTTGAAACGCTCGGCATAACGACCTACCGACCAGATGATGTATTTTTCGAGCAATTCTTTTTGCTGGTTGTCCGTCAACTCGCCCCAGTAGCTGCCGCTTGATTTTCTGACCATATAGGGAAAAGAGAAGGATTGCGTCATAACAGGTTCAAGCAGCGCATAACGTCCTGAATAGCCAAGTTTATCGCCTCTCTTCATGCAGTCAAGAAGGGTAGTGTTTAATGTTTCGATCACGCTGACGGCCGAATCGACCGGGAGCGGTTTCCCGGAAAGGGGTGTGGTCAGTATGGTGGACAGAAGGAGGAACAAGACAAAAATAACAGGCTTTTGCATGGTTGGTATCTATTTTTTTTTACCGTGAAGACCTACTTCAGGTTGACTCTCTCTTAATGGTGCAAATCTGTATCTACAGTATATTGCGACTTCTTGCAGTGATTATGATTGGAATGAGGAAATCGGATGCAGCGCGTGCATGATTTGGTTCTACTCCCTCTTTTTTTTTGGAAAAACCAATTTCAATAAAAAGTACGATTCCTAAATTCAGTGATGACGAATCAAACCGATATTTGTATATTGCCAAAATACTTCAGGCTGCTGCTTATGAGATACAGCAACGGCAGAAATTTTCCTGGTGATGAGATGGGAAATATGTTCAATGCAGAGAGGTTGCGGGAAGTGGATGACAACCATGGGAAAGGTGCCCAGCGTATTGGCCATGTGCATGGAAATAGGATACCGGCAGGAGCTCTACACCCGAAGTTCTTGTTGAAGAATTTGTTGCCTGACTGTAAGAATATGAAAAAACCGCTCGCCATTACATAGACTGCGCGGCAGATTTTTAAAGCCTAAGCAACCTGACTTACTCTGTTTTACGTAAATCCTGAACGACCATATGAAAGAGTTGAAATTATCCACTGTAGAGGAATTTGACAGCGAGGACCTTAATGTCGGTAAGGCCAAAAAGCGTCTATTTATCGGCCTGGTTGCTGCAGCTGGTACTGTTGTTGTTCTTTTCCTGCTCCTTGTCCTTGTTCTACCGCTGATTGGTCTTACCAATATCCACCCATGGGCTCCCTATATCTTCAGCCTGCTGGTCGGTATGCTCATTCTCCTGGTGATCTGGGCAACCTCCGGTCTTCTTTTCAGTATTCTTTTCGGTCGTTCACTGCCGCTGTTTTCGAAAATGCGGGGGCTCACGATCAAGCTTTTCCTGCCACTCATGACGCTGGTTGGTAAAGTGTTGGGCATTCCCAAAAACAAGGTTCGTTCCTCCTTCGTAAAGGTCAACAATGACCTGGTCAACAGCCTGGCCAAGCAGTATAAGCCGGAAGAATTGCTCCTGTTGATGCCCCACTGTCTACAGAGATCAAAATGCGACATGCGCCTCACCTATTCTATTCATAACTGTAAGCAATGCGGTAGGTGCCCTATTGATAAATTGATTGGATTAAGCGAACACTATGGCATTCATCTGGCCGTTGCCACAGGGGGTACAATTGCCCGCAGAATAGTAGTTCAGCGTCGTCCTAAACTGATACTGGCAGTAGCTTGTGAGAGGGATCTTGCCAGCGGCATCCAGGATACCTATCCACTGCCGGTTTTTGGAATCCTGAATTTTCGCCCCCATGGCCCCTGTCTTGACACCAATGTTTCACTACAGGCCCTGGAAAGTGCCATCCGTCAGTTTATGGACCCTCGATATTATCCCGCAGGCGGACCGGTTTCCCATGAAAAAATACGGATTGTCAAAGAGAATGAGGTAAAGAACTCCCCTGCAGTACAGCAAGCAAGCCAAGTGAGCTAATAAGACAATGGGAATTCCCACCCAGCAAAAGCGCCGTATCGGCACCTATATTATTAAGCAACTGCTGCAAAGAAAAAAGCGCTTTCCCCTGGTATTGATGCTTGAACCGCTCTTTCTCTGTAACCTTCACTGCAAGGGGTGCGGGAAAATCAACCAACCCAAAGAGGTTCTGGAACAACTCCTCACAATTGACGAATGTGTCGGTGCAGCCGAAGAGTGTGGCGCGCCGGTCGTGACCATTGCCGGTGGAGAACCGCTGCTCCATCCCGATATTCAGGCTATTGTTCAGGAGCTTATCAAGAGGAAGCGTTTTGTCTATCTCTGCACAAACGGCCTGTTGATTGACAAGAAAATAGCGAAGTTTTCGCCCAGCCCTTTTCTCACCTTTAACATCCATTTTGACGGTCTGGCCGAGCGTCATGATGCTGCAGTCTGTCTCGACGGTGCTTTTGACAAGGCAACCAACGCCATTAAAAAACTTGTCGATGCTGGATTTAGGGTGACAACCAACACAACATTTTTCAGAGGCCAGACCGCCGGGGATGCGGCCCTTTTATTCGATCATCTGACACCGCTTGGGGTTGAGGCTATGACCGTGGCCGCCGGTTTTAACTACGAAAATGCCGATGATCAGGACAGCTTCCTGGGACGAGAAGGTACAAAAGAGCTGTTTCGGGAGATCCTGAAATCCCCCAAGCAATCCTGGACCTTTAATCATTCTGGCATGTATCTGGATTTTCTTGCCGGCAACCGCGAGTTTGCATGCACTCCATGGGGGAATCCCACCCGCACACTCAAGGGTTGGCAGCACCCGTGTTATCTTCTCAACGACGGATATGCGGCAAGTTTTAAGGAGCTTATGGAAGAGACGGATTGGGATAGCTACGGCGTCGGTAATGATCCTCGCTGTGCAGACTGCATGGTCCATTGCGGTTTTGAACCCTCTGCCGTGCTTGAGACCGTAAAAAACCCGTTACAAGCCCTACTGGTTGCCATCAGGGGTCCGGGCCGCTGAAATACTGCCAGCAAGGTCGGCGAGCGGTTTATGGACAACATTCCAAACTTGCCGCATACCGGTAAGGGCCCTGGAAAAATCTCGCGCCATTATGAAAAGGTCAATAAGAAGCCAGGGGCGCCTGATGAGCGGATTGATCAACCGCATTGGCCGGTTATTGCCTCGACTGTCGACGCCTACAAAAAGTGCTTGTTGAAGCCGTCGTTCAGCAGGATCACAGACTACCCGAATGCAGAAAAATGGCAATCCTGCTTGCCGGGCAACCTCAGCGGCACCCACACTTTCCATGTCCACAGCCAGTGCCTCTGTTTTCAGGTAAGCAGCTTCCTTGTTATCAGGAGTACTTATAGGTTGAGGAGTACAGAGCAGGGGGCCACGCCTGTATGGAACGTTGTTTTTTTTCAGTAGGGCTTCCAGGAAGGCAAGGAGCTGAGCACTTGGAGTGTAGACCTCCTGGTATACAGCGTGATGGTTGTCATTGCTGAGTATCCGGTCTGCAAGTATCACAGTACCGGGTTTCAGGTCAGGGGCAAGACCGCCGGATACGCCAATATTGCCGATGATTGACGAATTCTTGAGGTGTGGCGAGGCAACACGCAGCAATGCGTCACGGCCGATGCCGCATTGAATGATTGCCGTTTCGTTATTCTTTGTAAAATACGGCCCCGGGATGAAGATGTTTTGTTGTTTGTTGTTTCTTTTATGGCCGAGAAGTGTTTCAGCCTCTGCAGCAAGAGCTGTCAGTATGATAAGGCGTGCGGGCGCCCTGATGATGTCGTTCATCGCTTTAGACTAACATATTGAAGTATCCACGAAAAGCAGCTATTTTCCCAGGCGAAATCACTTGGGTGGGCAACAGTGCAGTTCGCCAAGAAATTCTAGATCAAAAAATGAAAAAACACCCTTTAAGCA
The DNA here is from genome assembly GCA_945787305.1 of uncultured Desulfobulbaceae bacterium. Lineage (GTDB taxonomy): Bacteria > Desulfobacterota > Desulfobulbia > Desulfobulbales > Desulfobulbaceae > DRLX01. Next base: position 14,147 of record CALZIH010000011.1, read on the forward strand.
GATAACCGGTTGGAGGCAGGCTTGTAAAGAAGCTATCCCTTAAGACAGAAAATATATACACTGGCACAGATGATTCAAGAGAAACTGGAACTAGGGATAAGACGGGCTGTCGACTGGTTGCTTGCCGATCAAGATACGAAAGGATTCTGGGTTGGTAAGCTGGAATCCAACTCCTGCATGGAAGCAGAGTGGATTCTGGCCATGCATATTCTCGGCGTAGAGGACGACCCCAAGTATGACGGCGTGGTGCAGGCCATTGTAAACGACCAACGTAGTGACGGTTCTTGGGAGATATATTTCGATGCGCCTACCGGCGATATCAATACCACGGTAGAATCTTACGCCGCTTTACGCATTGCCGGTATTGATCCACAAAGTGATCCCCTTATCCGAGCGCGTCAATGGATCCTGGACAACGGCGGTCTCTCCGGCACCAGGGTGTTTACCCGCTACTGGCTGGCTCTTCTTGGCGAATGGCCCTGGGAGCACACGCCGGCCTTGCCACCCGAAATCATGTATATTCCCCCTTGGGCTCCGTTTAATCTCTACCGTTTTGCCTCCTGGGCCCGGGCCACCATGTTGCCGCTTGCGCTTCTTTCTGCACGTCGACCTGTGTACCGACCACCGCCTGATCGTCGACTTGATGAACTGTTTCCCGACGGGCGGGACGCCTTTGATTTTCGTTTACCCCGAAAAAAGGGGCTTATTTCCTGGGAGCGTTTTTTCCTTACTACTGATCGGCTGCTTAACGGCTATGTCGACTTTCCGGTGCATCCTTTTCGTGAGGCAGCCATAAGTCAATGCCGGGAGTGGATTGTTGCGCACCAGGACAGCGACGGTGCTTGGGGCGGCATCCAGCCACCCTGGATTTACTCGTTGATGGCGCTGCATGCAGAAGGATATGCCCTGGATCATCCAGTGCTTGCTGCCGGCCTTGGGGCCTTTGATTTGCATTGGTCTTATGAGCGTGACGGTGGTATTTATCTACAGCCCAGTGAATCACCGATATGGGATACTGTTTTGGTTCTGCTTGCCTTTCTTGATTGTGACATGCCGACGGGCACTGAATCTGCTGTTGAAAGAGCCGTCAGGTATCTGCTTAAGGAACAGATTTTTGTCGGCGGTGACTGGCAGGTCTTTGTCAAAGATGTTGAACCAGGCGGTTGGGCCTTTGAGTTTGAAAACGACAAGTATCCCGACGTAGATGATACGGCCGTCGCTGTCATCGTTCTGCTCCGGTTGCTGCCATCGATAAACGACCGGAAGCTCATAGGACAGATACAATCTGCTGTGGACAAGGCAATCGGGTGGTTGCTGGGGATGCAGAATAATAACGGCGGTTGGGCGGCTTTTGACAAAGACAATACCGATAAATTATTGACGCTGATACCTTTTGCCGATTTTGGTGAACTGCTGGATCCACCCAGCGTAGATGTTACAGCCCATGTTGTTGAAGCACTTGGGCTGTACGGTAAAACCCTTGCTGATCCGATTGTGGCCAGGGCCTACCGTTTTATGTTAAGCGAACAGGAAGAAGACGGCCCTTGGTTTGGTCGCTGGGGCGTTAATTATATATACGGTACCGCTGCCGTGTTACCTGCTCTGGAGGCCGTTGGTGAAAATATGCAGGTGGATTATATCCAGCGGGCAGCCCACTGGTTGGTTGCACACCAAAACGAGGACGGCGGTTGGGGTGAAAGCTGTGGCTCCTACATGGATGACCAGCTTCGGGGCTGTGGTCCATCAACGGCATCGCAAACCGGTTGGGCACTCATGGCGCTGGTAGCCGTCGATTCGCATGATTTTGACCGGCAGATCTTCCGTGGTTTGGAGTTCCTGCTCTCTGGTCAGCGTCAAGACGGAACCTGGGATGAGCCCTACTATACAGGCACCGGGTTTCCCGGCTACGGGGTCGGTGAAAGGGTAAACCTTTCCAGGAGCGCACAGAGTCTTGGTCAGGGCCGGGAGTTGTCACGTGGTTTCATGCTCAATTACAATCTTTACCGGCATTATTTTCCGCTCATGGCCATGGGCCGGGCCAAAAATCACCTTGCAGGGGAATAAGGGTGCCATTACATTTTGAGGGCCATCACTTGATTCCGTTTGCTCAGGAAAAACAACAGGCCGGCAAAGTTCTGTCCGGACAAATCCCGTGCAGGGAACAGGCAGGCTTCCAATGCCGATGATTCTACAAGGTGGTAAAGGGAAAAAATGTATAGCAACATTGGTGTGAAATGTATTGTTCTGCTTGCAGCTCTCAATTCGACCTGCTTCGCTCAGACGGAGCATTATATTGGGAAAACAATAGATAGTCTTGTAGACAATACTTCTGACCAGTGGCTCTCCCGGGATGAGTTTGTGGCGCTTGTCAGTGACAACATACTTGTAGGTGAATCCGCTAGCACTAAGTGGTTCGGAGTGTATTATAAAAAGTATATGCATGCCGATGGCAGAATAACCCTAAAGATTTACAGTAAAGGCAGTGATAAGCTCTTAAAAGAAATTACCGACAAGACATGGTCTGTGCAGCCGGATGGAACCTGGTGTACGATAGAAGACGATGTCAGGCATTGTGATAAAAAAGTATATAAGATTGGCAATACCTATGTAAGCGTACTCAAGAAGAATGGAAAAATAAATGGATTCTGGTCGGTAGAAAATGGGTCTGATGCAGCGGAAGAGCACTGAATACGTAACTTGAAAATACCCCATGGAATTTGCTCCATTTTTTGTCTTTTGCACCTCATCGTGTTAGAGAAAGTTTGACCATGATGACTCTTGCAAGCCATATCACGTCTCTCCGTTTCCTCCATCACCTCGTCCTACCTCTGTCTCCCCATTTCGGGTGAAATTAAATTGCCTTCTTTTAGAGGTTCTTATTTGTGCTTAAAACTGTTGCAATGTATGTGAAGGGACCGGGAATACAAGTTCACGGGTCAATCATGTTGTCCGGCCATTTTTTTTTCATAAACCAAAGGGGCTGATTTTTTTATTTTTTTCCAAGAATAATATTTTATTTCGAGTTATACAGATAAATAATAAGACCTGTTCACTATTAGAATGAATTGATGTTTACTGTGTTAAGCTGAGAAGAGGAAAATACCGCAATCAGATAATTTTGCTGGAACGTTGATGATGTGCAGCCTGAGACATTCTGAAGAGTAACGGGCAAATGCTTGAACGAAGATTATGTTCTTAGATTAGCGCAACAGTATCAATAACGGATGAAATGGTTTCATCCGCTAAAGCAACCAATAAAGGAGAATGAAAATGAAAAACAACAGACGGATTTTTTTGTATTTTGTAGTCATGGCAGCAGTTGTATTGTTTTCATCGTCAGCCATAGCGAGTGATGCCAAACCATCCGGTACAGTTACCATCGACTCCAAATCAGTCGCACTCGGTGTTGGTGTCCAGTGGGGTGGTGGAGTTCTAACCTTTCAAGGTAAGGAATATGCTTTCAAAATAAATGGCCTTTCGGTGGTTGATCTAGGCGTCTCTGAAATATCAGCGACAGGCGAAGTGTATCACCTTGAGAAAGTCGAGGATTTTGTAGGAACGTTTACTTCTGCCGAAGCTGGTATCGCTGTTGGTGGTGGAGTCGGTGCAGTAGCAATGAAAAATCAGAATGGTGTAGTGATGAAACTGACATCTACTAAAGCGGGCCTCAAGTTGAAATTAGCTCCGGAAGGAATCAAGGTACAGATGAAATAATCTTGTTTCTGAGCAGTACCAGGTCACCGCAACGAGGAACAACCATGTCCTCGTTGCGGCACGTTGATATGTTGATATAATAGGGTGCCCGAGTGTTGGTTTAGTACAAGGAGTTTATGAATACTGTTGTTCGGGGAAAAAGAGCGACCTCGACAACAAACGACTGTAACAATATAAAAATTTTAGCAGGAGGTCGATCGACAACGAATACAAGCTGAAACGCCGGTTAGACTACCATGAATTTACCCCTTTTCTCCCGCCACCGAGTTCATAATTTTCTTTTCTTTTATATTCACCTCCCGGTGGAGTCCTTTGCTGAGCGGTGCCAGTAGCACATTTGTCATGGGTGCTTTTCTTACGGCAGTAGTTGTTGTCAGACTGACTGAAAGATGGTAATGGTTCGCAATGCTGGCAATATTGCTGGACTTGTAAAAAGTCAAAAACGCAAATCGCACAGTACGGAAAAACAATTAGTTATAACCTGTCCGCCGTCGGTGTGAGGCTTTTTACAACACCGACAATATTCGTGGCAGCCGTGGTTTTTTCAGGGGAAGTTTTTCAACGCAACCACCTGCCGGAGGCATAAACCTTGCGACCACGGATATTGATAAAAAAAAATGGAATATTATGCTGGAGGGGCATCTATATACCCTGTACGGTGAAGCGGAAGATTCTTGCTTGAAATGGTGCCCGCTAATTGCACCAAAAAAAATGCTAGCGTAGCTTGCAGGTGTTATCCTGTTTTGCAGGAAGAAAATCAAGCCCTGGAAAAGGTCTGGGAAAAAAAATAAAATCACTTAAAAGGAGGGTAATGACGATGACTAAAGGCAACATATGGAAAAGTTTGACTCTTTCGGCGTGTATACTGGTGGGATCGGTTTTGCCGGCAGCAGCTCTTGAAAAAGAAGATTTTAACTTTCATACTACAGAAGACCTCTATAGCCTCTGCTCTGTACCCCAGAGTCACGGGGAAGATTATGTCGCGGCCTCTTATGCCTGTAGAGGATTCCTTGAGGCGACGGTTCAGTATCATGACGGCGTGAGCGACAGGAAAAATCTCAAGAGACTGGTCTGTTATCCTAAAGGTACCACGCTGGCAGAAGGAAAAGCCGCATTTATTGCATGGGTAGAGAAAAATAAAAAGAATACCGAATTAATGAATGAACTCCCGGTTATAGGTTTGGTCAGGTCGCTGGCGGACAAATATCCCTGCCCGAAATAAATTGGGTTGTCAAATACATCGATAATACTTTGCATAGAATTCAACCCAGGAGGATGAAATGAGAACTTTGACTGTATCTATGATTTTGGCCCTTTTCCTCGTAACCGGCTGTGGTGATACAACAACTTCCAGATCATTAAGTGGTGCAGGGATGGGAGCTGCCGCTGGCGGTCTTGTCGGCTCATTATCAGGAAATTTTGGTGCCGGTGCAGCGATTGGTGCCGGTGTGGGGGTTGTTGGGGGGTACCTGTACGATCAGCACGAAAAAGGAAATATCGATTGAGCGAACAGGTCTTCCAGAGCTGAGCCCGCTGTCATTGTTTGCTTATAACTCTCAAGCAGGATTCCTGGACAGTGCAAGCAAAAACGAAAAAGGCTCACAATTAATAAATATTGTGAGCCTTGAAAATTCGATTATGACCCGTTGAGCGCTGCAACCTCTCGAAACGGGAAAAGAATAGTTACCCATCCTTGCTTTTCATTTGGCAGTTCCTCACGTTAGGTTTATTATAGGTGTCCAGACGGGTGTATTTTTTGACCCGGATATCCTCCTCTGAGCCGGTCCACATATGGATAATTTGCCCATTTGTCTTGCCTTTGTGCTGGTCGCCCTTGCCGCTGGGCAGATCGGCCACTATTTCACTCTCGCTCGTCTCCCCCTGATCAGCGGTTTTCTGTTTACCGGCATTTTAGCTGGTCCCTATGTCCTGAATTTTATCTCTTTTGAAACTGTTGAGAAACTGGTTTTTGTCGACCAGTTATCCCTGGCTTTTATTGCCTTTGCCGCTGGAAATGAACTTTACCTCAAGGAGCTGCGAAAACGTTATCACAGCATTTTATGGGTAACACTGTGCATTATTATTGGAACATTTACGTTAGGTTGCACCGCTGTGTTCCTGCTGGCTGACTATATACCATTTATGCGGGAAATGCCGCCTTTGGGGCGATTTGCCGTTGCAATGCTCGCCGGTGCCATTTTGATTGCCCGGTCACCATCTTCAGTTATCGCTGTTGTCAATGAACTGCGTGCCAGAGGGCCCTTTACCCAGACCGTACTCGGTGTCACCATGGCAAGTGATGTTGTGGTCATCGTGTTGTTTGCCATAAGCTCTTCGGTGGCTGACGCCCTGTTCACCGGTCTCGGGTTTTCTCCGAAACTCCTCGTTGTCCTCGGCATAGAGCTGACGCTTTCCCTTGTATTCAGTTATGGCTTGGCGCGACTGCTGCAATACGTTCTTTCCCTGCGTGTTGAAGGATGGATTAAAACAGGACTCATTTTGCTGAGCGGTTACAGTATATTTATTATCTCTGCCATGGTCCGCACAATCACCCACGATAAACTTCCATTTGATATCTTGTTGGAGCCACTTCTCGTCTGCATGGCAGGCAGTTTCATTGCCACCAACTACAGTGATTATCGGGCTGAATTTAGAAAAATTCTCCAGGAAATCGGACCAGCCGTTTATGTGGTATTTTTTACCCTGACCGGAGCTTCGTTGGCGCTGGACATTCTGGCGTTGATGCTGCCGGTCGCTCTTGGACTGGTTGTGATCCGGTTGGCGGGTATTTTTATTGGCTCATTCAGTGGCGGCATGCTTGCCGGCGACTCCATGCAGCATAACCGAATCAGCTGGATGACCTATATAACCCAGGCCGGTGTCGGTCTTGGTCTTGCAAAACAGGTGGCCGGTGAATTTCCAGAATGGGGATCAGCATTTGCAGCCCTTATGATTGCCGTTATCATCATTAATCAGCTGCTGGGGCCGGTTTTATGCAAATGGGCCATACATCGGGTAGGTGAGGCATATCCCATCACAGATGATAAGGATTTTGGGACGTTGCGAACAACGATTATATTCGGCATGGAAAGGCAGTCCATCGCTCTTGCCAGGAAACTTGCTTCCCAGGGATGGTCGGTGAAAATTGCGGTCTTCTCAAAAGATTTTATAGAAGAGAACGTCCCGCCGGATGTGGAGATTGTCTGTATTGATGATTTGAGTAAAGAGGTGTTTCAGCAGCTGGGGGTAGAGAACGTGCATACCATTGTCGCCTTGCTCTCCGATGAGGATAATTATCGCATTTGTCAGGTCTCAAATGATCATTTTGGGGCGAGGAATCTCATTGTCCGATTGCAGGATCGAGCTAACTTTGACAGTTTTAATAATATGTTTGCCACGGTTGTTGATAGCGGGAGCGCCTTAGTCAGCCTGCTTGATCAATTTGTACGCTCCCCAGGCGCCGTGTCACTGCTGCTTGGTATGGAGGTGAATCAGGAGGTCGAAGATATTGATGTCCTCAACCCGGATTTGCATGGTTTGCCGCTCCGTGATCTGGCTTTGCCGCTGGATACATTAGTCCTCTCTGTTAAACGGAATAATCAAGTCCTTATTTCCCATGGGTATACCCAGCTCGAAATTGGCGACCGGGTCACGGTGGTTGGTTCTCCGAAAAGTTTGAAAGAGGTGCTGTTGAAATTTAGCGGCTAACCAACGCAACCTGTTCAAGTGTTAGGTGATCTACATGAAGAAACTTATCGAGCCTATAACGTCCCTGATGATAAGGTTGCAGAACATGCCTCGAAAAAAGTCTCTGTAAAGGCGAAAGAATAACGAATTCGGATTAGGAATCGAATTGCTTCTCCCTTACCTGTATCGCATGTTGTTGCTTCATCGGTGAAAGTCCTTTTCTCTGAAATGCCACTTGATCATGCAGCATTGTGGCACTACATTAATGAGTAAGATCTTCTTAATTTTCATTCTTTTGCACAGTCATGACAGGCAGTCATGATAAGTATGCAAAACCTGATAAGGCTATAGATTGGAAAGAGGATACAATGAAAAATATTCAGGCCGGGCCGGGCAGTAGTCAATCTGCAATCCAAATATCAACAGTCGTGCTTCAGCCCGAGCAGCCGGTGGCAGGATTTACCGAAGCCAAGGAGATCGCAGATAGCGTAGCCGGCAAACGGTTGGATGATTTTATGCTCATGTCCTGGTACGATAAAGACCGCAACTTTGAATCTCCGAAAAGCGCCGGTGAGTGTCACCAAGATTGCTCTACTCCTGGCTATGTTGATTACGGTCTTCACCATGGGGCCACACTCAAGGTCGATGTAGAAAAAGGTCGGTTTGTGTTTTTTTACGCCCCGGTACATTGGTAATAATTCGTTAACATTGAACAAGAAGGAGGAGCACATGGATACCTTAACCCATCCCCCCCACCTGAAACTTCAGGAGATGTGTGACTGTTACCTGGAGACCGACTTCCCCCGGCAATTAATGGCCATGGCTGATTCAACCAGCACCGAATTCATGGAAGACGGCTACAAGTACCTGGCTCTTGCCCTTCTTGAGGCAACCACTGAAAAGGCAAAAAAACTCTCTTTTGTGAAGGGCGAGGATTCTGCTCTGGTAATGGCCAGGGCATCTGATCGTGAAATAGAGTTGCCGGCGCCGTCACTGGAAATCATGGGCGCTGTGATAAGCATTATTCGTCATATCCTTCATATTGAAGACGATGAAGGCAGCAGTCAGCTGATTCTGGGGTTGAAAACCGGTCAGCTTGATCTTGCGGTCAGCGTGAAGAGAGATGGACAAACAGAACGCCTTGAAATCGGCTTTCCGGAGCTTGAGAGTACAAAATCTGTGAGGAGGCGGCCTGTAGACGCAGCAATGCCAGTAAAGGATTCACTTGATATCTGTCCCCAGTGCGGGGAGACTTACTGGAAATGTGGCGAGTGTAAGTTTACATTTACCGCTGCGAGTCCGCCAAGGAAGTGTCCAGGATGTGGAGAAGAATGCGATTTTCGCAACATTACCTGTTATACGCCGGATTGTGGCGGCCCTGGAAATATCGATCCAAGGCTGGTTTAA